>DASSXC010000246.1:0-6400 GCA_035704205.1 Solirubrobacterales bacterium
CGCGGGACTATTTCGGCGAACGAGTAGGGGGGTGCCAGCTCTCCTTCCAGCCGAGCTCGACCGCCGCCTGAAATGGCCCGATGATTCGTTCGATCTCTTGCTCCTGGCCATTGGGCGAGCCCATGATCCGGAACTCGTCGAAGATATGGAAGTCCATCCCAGTAAGTACCGATAGCCGAACCGCTTCTGCCGCCGGGCAGGAATCGGTGTGCTCACTCACGTCTGTGTTGGGGATCTTCGATCTCACCTTTGGCTTTGACGAATCGAACCTTCTCCACGTCCCCATCTACAACCTCGACCCTCCGCCCGGTGTCGCGATCAGGCTCGGGTTCAGGTCGTTGGGAGTCCCGGTCACCGTTGATGGTGGGATCAAGCCCCGTCCGCCCTACAACGGCATTGCCAACTCGCTCGACATCGCCCAATGCGGCTTCCTTTACCGCGGTGCGTTGACCTTGTGGGGCAATCCCGCTTCAGCGGACCACGATGAACAACGGGGTCCATGTGGAGTGTCGGAAGCTTCAAACCCTCCATAACCACCGAGCCGACCAGCAAGGCGGCGCAGAGCCCGACGGGCCTCGACCTTTCGCTGGACGTCAAAGACGAAGGCCTGACCTCCCTCGACGGGCGCTCGCAGTCCCAAATTCGCCGGGTCGCGCTTACCTTGCCGGAGGGCATGATCGCCAACCCCTCGGTCGCCGAAGGTCTCGCCGTCTGCAGCGAGGCCGATCTCGTCCGCGAAACGTTGCAGGCCGAACCCGGGCAGGGCTGCCCGGAGGCATCGAAGATCGACAGCGTGGAAGTCGAAAGCCCGCTGGTCGACGAAGCGATCAAAGGTTTCCTCTTCCAGGCAACGCCCCACGCCAACCTGGCGGACGACTCCCTGATAGCCCTCTATATCGTCATCAAGAACCCCAAGCTGGGCATCGTCGTCAAGCAGACCGCCAGGGTCGTGCCCAACCCGCGGACCGGACAGCTGGAAGGGATAACCGACGACATTCCCCAGCTTCCCTTCAGCCATTTCAGGCTCCATTTCCGCGAGGGCGGCAGGAGCCCCCTGGTCAGCCCGCCAAGCTGCGGCAACCACCAGGCCAAGGCGGTCGCGCGCGGATTGGTGCGCGCGCGGTTCCTCAACACGCAATTTGCAGGAATAGCTAGCGCGGGGCTACGCCTCGGCTCACTACATACCAAAATAATTTGATTGCTATGCCGGAGATTGCTATAGAACCAAGAAATGATCCGCAAGCTCAAGATTCAAGGATGTGCCTTGGCGGCCGTCGCCGCAGTCCTAATGGTGGCTGCCTCGAGCGCTTCGGGGGGAGTGCTCACAACGGAAACCGGGGTTGCGGCGACACTGGTCGGGGCCGAAACAGGCGCAACACTGGACAACTCCTTTACAACATTCTCCGGTCCCGTCCACTGTCCCGGCAGCACCTTGACAGGACACAAAGCTGCGGTGACACCGCATGAGAACGTTCAGCACGGTGCAGCTTCGATCACATTGACGCCGCACTACGTGAATTGCGTGACGAAGGAAACTGAAGGCAGCCCTAGCCTGCCCACGACAATCGATATGAACGGCTGCGACTATCTGCTGACAATAGGCTCGGTGACAGGGGGTGGGTACGGCGCTGACATCCACAGGGTGTGCCCGGAGAACAAATTCATCCAGCTGACAGTCTTCAGCAGCAGCTCACACGCGCTGAAACTTTGCACGCTGTCCGCCACAACCACGACACCTATCTCCGAGTTGCATCTCAACAATGCAGGCGGGGGGATCAAAGACATCGCCCTGGTGGGGACACTCACAAGCATCGAAGTCCACAAATCAGGTCTCTGCGGGAGCGCGACGGACAAAGCAGGCTCCCAGCACATCGACATGACAGTCAAGGGTTTCGTGGGGTCTCAGATCGGCATCTCGATCAGCGGCTAGGCGGTCCGCTGTTGCTGTATGGGTTCGATCTCCCGGATGTGCGGTCCATCGACGAGGCAGTTCCCGAGGCCGTATCCCCGTGCGCGTTCGTTGAACTCACGAATAGCCTCGTGATCTCCGTCACCGAGCGCAGGGACCTCCAGCCTTTTGCCGCGCTCAAACCGCCTCCTGCATCCCGCACCAATCATCATTGCTAACCGCTCTCTTTCTCACCGCTTGGCGCAGAATCGCCGCCACCGCCGAGGGCGAGGATCGCGATAGAGCCAATATTGGCGATCCTCGTCGAGCAGCGAGCTCTATGGAGAACCATAGACTAGGGAGAATATATTAAACTAGTTAAATCGACCAACTGGAGGAGGAGAGAATCTTGACGGGAAGATCGACGCTGTTGCTGCTCTCTGCGCTGATCCTCGCTGTCGCAGCCGTATTCGCTGGTTGCGGCGGAAGCGACGACGACAGCGGCGATGGAGGATCGTCGGGCGGGCCCACCGTCACGACCTCGTCCCTGAGCCAGGAGGAATACGTCAAGCAGGCCAGCGCGGCGTGCGAAAAGATCAGGAAACCCCTGCTCAAAGAAGTGAACGCCTATCTGGTCAAGAACGACTCGAAGAAGGTCAAGGAAGGCGTGCTCGTCGCCAACATGTCCAAGGCGGTGCTCCTGCCGACGATCGAAGCTGAAATCGAAGCCGTTCGCAAGCTCGGTGCGCCCGACGGGGATGAGGAGGAAATCGAATCCATCCTGGCGGCACAGGAAGCAAGCGTCGAGGAGGTCAAGGGAGTCAAGGAAGCGGCCACCCTCGAGGAGATCGAATCCCACTTCATCGGTGCGAGCAAGATGTATCAGGACTACGGCTTCACGGCCTGCACCAACAGCTCATAGGGAGGGGTTAAACCTTGAGCGTCGGATCGAAAGCGTTCGTGACGCTGGTTGTGGCGGTTGCCACGATTTCCGCTGGCTGTGGAGACGAGAGCTCGACCTCGACCCCGGACGCCGTTACGAAGGCGGAGTTCATCGCGAAGGCCAATGCGGCCTGCGAGAAGGAACGGGACGGCCTCGAGAAGCGGGTGCGGGACTTCGAACGCCAGCTGGCGGCGCGCAACGCGAGGCCCCTCCCATACGCCGACATGGTGCACTTCGTGCTGCTGCCGACGATCGAAGGGGAAATCCGGAGGATCTACCAACTCGATCTGCCGCCCGCGGACGAGGAACAGATCGACGCCATGCTCAGCACGAAAAAATTCGCCCTCGACCAGGTCGCGGTCATCCCGCGAGTCCCGTCGCGGAAGGTCGCCGAACGCCACTTCGTCGAGGCCGACAAGCTGTTCCGCGCCTACGGTCTGACCTCCTGCGCGAGCAGCTCTGGCTGATCGCCCCGCTTGCTAGGTCCGGGCGGGGAGCTGGGCTTTGATCTTGTTCAGCTCTGACCTGTCCACGAGGCAGTCCTCGAGGCCATAGCGGCTCGCCTGCCGGTTGTAGTCGCTGAACAGCTCTTCGACTTCCGCAAAGGAATGGAGCGGCCCGAGCCGCTGACCCCGCTCGACCGCCTCCTGCAGCGGACCGATGATCTCTTCGATGTCGCGCTCTTCGCCCTTGGGAGCGCCGAGGAAATGGATGTTGTCGAAGATGTGGAAGTCGATCCCAGCCATCAGCGAGAGGCGGATGACCGGCTCGATTCGTTTCCGTTCGTCCGTGCCCTGGTCACCCCAGCCGCTGTAGTCGATGAAGTTTTCGCGGATGGTCACCCAGGATTCCCGACAGATCTTGTTCACCTGTCTGACGAACTTCGCTTTCGGCAGCTTTCCCGTGGTCATCGTCGTGCTCGCCCGCACGGTGAAGCCCTGATCCTCTTCCCCGGAGGAGCCACCCTCACCATCGCCACCGCAGCCCGCGAGCGCGACGAGGGCGACGGCGATGGCCGCGGCGAGGAATGTCAGGGTGCTGTTCAACCGGATTCCTGCGATGGGGGAACCATACGCGATTTGCCGACTTAACTCAAAATCTCTTGAGCGTCTTGGCCGGGTGCTGTATCGGTTGATGACCCCGATTTAGGGGATCCGACTCGATCGAAAGGAAGGAAAGATGATCGGCAAGCTCAAAGTCCTAAACCTCATCCTGGCGGCGTTCGTCGCAATGAGCGCGATCGCGGCGTCGACGGCATCGGCGCAGCAGGGGGTCATCACATCGGACGGACCGGTGACATTGATCGGCACGGCCATAGAAGGGCCGGTCAAAACCCGGTTCACAGGGTTCGGGGAAACGCTGGAATGCCCGGGCAGCAAAATGACAGGACATGCCCTGGGGGAAACACCGCACAAATTCATCTCGTCTGGGGCAACCACGGTGACACTCACCCCGCATTACGTCAATTGCAAACTCAACGCCCTGCCGGTGACAATCGACATGAACGGCTGCGATTACGAAATCAAAATCGGCAAAACAAAAGCAGGAGGAGAATACGAAGGCTCGGGCAGTGTTGTCTGCCCGGTGGGCAAAGAAGTGCAGATGACAGTGTTCAGCAGCAGTTCGCACGCGCTGAAACTTTGCGTCATAAGCACAAGCAACGGTGGCGGCGGCGGTGCCAACGTCGCCAATACAGAAGAAACGGGCGACATCGACATCACCGGAACGGTCGTCGGGATGCACGCGAAAAAGAGTGGCCTCTGCGGGGCGGCGACAGACGGAAACGCCAGCCTGGAGGGTGAAGTCACGGTCGAAGGCCTCAATCAGGAAGGGGCGCCGACAGCGGTCTCGGTGACCGATTAGGCCCATATTAACTCAAAAATAATTGATCTAAACGGATCAATGCGTTATTGAGTTTTCATGGCCTCGATCAGGGGCCCTGCCAATCGAAAGGAAGAGCAAATGATTCTGACTCTGAAGTCCCTAGTTATTGCGCTGGCTGCGGCCCTTGCATTGGGCGCGGTTTTGGCGTCAGCAGCGTGGGCTCAACAGGGAGTCCTCACATCCGAAGGTCCAGTGACATTGGTCGGAACAGAAGTGGGCGGCCCCGGTGCAAATGCGGTCACAGCATTTGGTGCGAGTATCGAATGCCCGGGAAGCATCTATACAGGGCACAAGGCCGAAGTAACACCTCATGAATTGATCCCAAGCGGTGCAACCAAAGGAACACTTACGCCGCACTTCAAATCATGTACTGAATCAGGTGGTTTGCCCGTTACAGTCGACATGAACGGATGCGATCTGATCATCGAAGGCGGGGAAACAATCGAAGCTGGCAAATATAGCGGCACGGGTTCTCTGCTGTGTCCCCTCGGCAAATCCGTGCAGGCTACAGTCTTCAGCAGCGGCTCACATGCGCTGAAACTCTGCACCATTTCGGCGGGTGCTCAGGGCGGTAGCGGTGCGGCTACGCTGACCAATACCGCCGGAGGCGTCAAAGTCAGTGGAACGATTACGGGCGTCAGCGGCGCCAAATCCGGCCTCTGCGGATCGGGATCGACCAGTGAAGGGCAGATCCATTTTTCCGCGGAAGTGGAAGGACTCAACAGCGATGGGGAACCGACTGAAATCTCGGTGTCCGACTAACGACCGGTCGTCGGTGGGGTTACGCTCCCGTCGAAGGCTGCAAGGCGCGCCGGGGCGGTCCAACCACCGTCCCGGCGGCCTCGCAATCGACGATGGTGAAGACCCTCAGGTGACTTCGCGCAGTTTCTGCGCTTCGCCGAGCTGCTGGAGCTTTTTGAGGCTCTGGTTCTCGATCTGGCGGATTCGCTCGCGGGTGACGTTGAAGGTGCGGCCGACCTCGTCGAGGGTGCGGGGGTGCTCCCCGCCCAATCCGTAGCGAAGTTCGAGCACGCGGCGCTCGCGGTAGGAGAGGTTCTCCAGCGCTTCCTTCAGCGCCTCTTTGGTCAGCAGGTCGGCGGCGCGGTCGAAGGGTGACTCGGCCTTCTCGTCGGCGATGAACTGGCCGAACTCCGACTCCTCCTCGTCGCCGACCGGCTTCTCGAGCGAGACCGGGGCCTGGGCGGAGCGCTTGATCGAGTCGACCTCCTCGGGATCGATGCCGGTGACCTCGGCGATCTCCTCCGGCGTCGGCTCGCGGCCCAGCTCGGTGACCAGCTTGCGCTCGGCGCGGCCGATCTTGTTCAGCTTCTCGACCACGTGGACCGGGATGCGGATCGTGCGCGCCTTGTCGGCCAGGGCGCGGGCGATCGCCTGGCGGATCCACCAGGTCGCGTAGGTGGAGAACTTGAAGCCCTTGCGGTAGTCGAACTTCTCCGCCGCGCGGACCAGTCCCAGCGTGCCCTCCTGGATCAGGTCGAGGAAGGGGAGACCCTGGTTGCGGTAGTTCTTGGCGATCGAGACGACGAGCCGCAGGTTCGACTCGACCATCTTCTGCTTGGCGTCGAGGTCGCCGCGTTCAATGCGCTTGGCGAGATCGACCTCCTCCTGGGCAGTGAGGAGCCGGACCTTGCCGATGTCCTTTAGGAAGAGCTGCAAGGAGTCGG
>DASSXC010000247.1:0-2976 GCA_035704205.1 Solirubrobacterales bacterium
AGGCCAAGGAACTCTTCGCCAAGGCGAACCCGGCCGACCGCGACATCACCGTCTGGACCAACAGCGAAAGCCCCAACGACGAAGCCGGCGCCTACTACCAGGACGTGCTCAGCAAACTCGGCTTCGACGCCAAGCTGAAGACGATCAACGCCGACGTCTACTTCCAGCTGATCAGCAACACCTCGACCCCCGACCTCGACACCGGCTGGGTCAACTGGTTCGCCGACTATCCGCACCCCAACGACTTCTTCCAGCCTCAGCTGGCGGGGGAAAGCATCCTCCCGCAGGGCAACACGAACCTCGCCCAGTTCGACGATCCGAAGCTGAACGCGAAACTCGCCACGCTCGCCGAACAGCAGCTCGGGTCGAAGCAGGAAGACGAATACGCAGAGCTGGACCGCGAATACATGGAACAGGCACCGTGGGCCCCCTACGGGACCAACACCGTCTCGACCTTCGTCTCCAGCGACATCGACCTCGACGAGGTGATCTTCAACCCGACCTTCGGCCAGGACCTGACCAGCTTCCAGTTCAAGTAGATGGAGGGCCGCAGCCCCTGGTATCTGGCCTACCGGCGGCTGCGGCGAAACCGAGCGGCGCTGGCCTTCGGCGGGCTCTTCGTCGCGATCGTCGTCTTCGCCCTCGCCGCGCCGCTGTGGGCCGACAACGTCGCCGACACCGGCCCGAACGCGACGCACACCCTGGAGAAGGTCGAAGTCGACGGCGAGCCGCGCGAAGTCGTCGACCGGGAGGGCAAGCCCGTCGAGCCGCTCTGGCTCGGCGCCGGCGGCAAGTTCTTCCTCGGCGCCGACGGGCGGCTCGGCCGCGACGAGATGGTGCGGCTGATGTACGGCGGGCGGACCTCACTGCTCATCGGCATCGCCGCGGCGCTGATCACGACGCTCCTGGGGACGATCCTCGGTCTCCTCGCCGGCTATTACCGCGGCTGGGCCGATGCCGTGATCGCGAGGACGATGGACGTGATCTGGGCCTTCCCGGTGATCCTGCTGGGAATCGCCCTCGGGCTCGCGCTTGCGACCGGCGGGCTGCGGATCGGCCCGCTGCACCTCTCCGGCAGCTCGATCTGGATCCCGATCCTGGTCATCGGCGTCGTCTACACGCCCTACGTGACCCGGCCGATCCGCGGTGAGGTCCTGGCACTGCGCGAGAAAGAGTTCGTCGAGGCCGCGGTATCGCAGGGCGCGGGCCCGCTGCGGGTGATGTTCGGCGAGCTGTTGCCGAATTTGCTCTCGACGGTGATCGTCTTCTTCGCGATCGGCATCGCCAACAGCATGCTGCTCGAGTCGATCCTCTCCTTCCTCGGCGTCGGCGTTCGGGCGCCCAACACCTCCTGGGGGACGATGATCGCGGGCGGCTTCGAGCTGATCACCAGCTCACCGCTGCTGACGGTCATTCCAGGGGTGATGCTGCTGCTCACCGTGCTGTCGGTCAACGTCTTCGCCGACGGGCTGCGCGACGCGCTCGATCCCAAGGCAAAGCTGCGGCTCGAAGCCCACGCCGGGATCGCCGAGCCCGAGGGGACGCCGGTCTGATGGGTCGCTTCGTCCTCAGGCGCCTGGCCGGCATGGTCGCCGTCCTCTTCGCCGTCTCGGTGCTGGTCTTCCTGATCTTCAACGTCATCCCCAACGCCGACCCCGCGCGGCAGATGGCCGGCAGGTCGGCCAGCCCGACGGTGATCGCCAACATCAACGAGGAATGGGGCTTCGACGATCCGCTTCCCCAGCAGTACCTGACGATGATGGGGAACATCTTCAGCGGCGACGTGATCTCCTACGAAACGGAAGAAAACGCCGACGAACGGATCATCGAAGGCATTCCGGCGACCTTCTCGCTCTGCATCGGCGCCGCGGTGATCTGGATGTTCTTCGGGATTCTCTTCGGCTACCTCTCGGCCGTGCGAGCCGGCGGCCTGCTCGACCGGGCGTTGACCGTCGCCGCGGTGACCGGCATCTCGATCCCGGTCTTCTGGCTGGCGGCGATCTTCCTCAACTACCTGACCTACGACCTCGAACTCTTCCCCTCGGGGGGATACGTCGGCCTCAGCGAAGACCCGATCGAATGGGCGAACCATCTGATCCTCCCCTGGACCACCCTGGCGATCGTCTACGTCGGCTTCTACAGCCGCGTGCTGCGCTCCAACATGCTCGACGCGATGGACGAGGACTACGTGCGGACCGCACGGGCCAAGGGCCTCGGGGAGCGCCGCGTGATGACCCGGCACGTGCTGCGCAACTCGCTGGTCCCGATCGTCACCCTCTTCGGCCTCGACTTCGGCGCCCTGCTCGGCGGGGCGATCCTGGTCGAGGGCGTCTTCAACCTCAACGGCATCGGCCAGTACGCCTACGAATCGCTGCTCAACCTCGACCTGCCGCCGATCATGGCGATCGTCCTCTTCGGCGCCTTCTTCATCGTCCTCTTCAACACCCTGGTCGACATCGCCTACGCCTACCTCGACCCGCGGGTCAAGCTGGGGACCTCGGCCCAATGAAGGGGGGTCCGCCATGAGCGGGGCACTGCTCGACGTGGAGGACCTGCGCGTCCGCTTCGCCACCGAAGAGGGCGGCGTCCAGGCGGTCGACGGCGTCAGCTTCGAGCTTGCCGCCGGCGAGGTGCTGGCGATCGTCGGCGAGTCGGGGTCGGGCAAGAGCGTCACCGCGCAGACGATCATGGGGTTGATCCCCTCGCGGAACGCGACGATCGCCGGGTCGGCGCGATTCCGCGAACGAGAGCTGATCGGCGCGAGCGAGGCCGAACTGCGAAAGGTGCGCGGTGCGGAGATCGCGATGATCTTCCAGGACCCGATGACCTCGCTGAACCCGGTCTACCGGGTCGGCGCCCAGATCGTCGAGGCGATCCAGGCTCACCGGCCGGAGGTCGGGAAGGGGGAGGCGCGCGCACGGGCCATCGAGCTGCTCGACTCGGTCGGCATCCCCGAGCCGGGGCGCCGTGTCGACA
>DASSXC010000248.1:0-12769 GCA_035704205.1 Solirubrobacterales bacterium
CCGGCGGGCGTCTCCCGGGCCACCTTCTACGAGCTCTTCAAGGACAAGGAGGATTGCTTCCACGCCGCGATGGAGGTCTCGCTGGCCGACGCGATGGGACGCGTCGTCTCGGTCTACTCCCCCGACAAGCCCTGGGCGACGATGGTCCGCGACGCCGCCGCCGAGTTCCTCGACCTGCTGGCCAGCCGCCCCGCCTTCGCCCGCATGGCGCTGGTCGAGGCGCCGGCCTCCGGCGAGCGCGCCTTCGAGCTCTACGCCTCGGGCAAGCGCGTGCTGCAGTCGCTGCTCGACCGCGGCCGCGACGATCCGGTCGAGGAGGAAGCGATCCCCTCGAGCGCCGGGCGGGCCGCGCTCTCCGGCGCCGAGTCGCTGATCGTCGGCCAGATCCTCGCCGGCAACGCCGAGCGACTGCGTGAGCTGCTGCCGGACATCGTTTACATCACCACCGTCCCCTACCTCGGCCAGGAGGAGGCGCTGCGCCAATCCCGCGAGGCCGAGAAACTCCTCAGCTCCCCTGGAGGCTGACCGGGTGGAGCAGGCGGGGGTGGGAGATCGGTGGCGCCCTCCGCGCGGGCGTCACCGGCTGCCGCCAGAGGTGGTGGCCCGTTCGCAGCGGGAGCGCCTGCTGGAGGCAGCGATCCGGGTCGTCGCCGCAAAGGGCTACGGCGCGATGACCGTCGGCGACCTGACCAAGGAGGCCGGCGTCTCCCGCACGACCTTCTACGAGCTGTTCGAGGACAAGGAGGCCTGCTTCCTCGCCGCCTACGACAACGCGGTCGACGCCTTGGTGCGGCGGGTCACCAGGGCGTACGAATCCGAGGACGCCTGGCCGGACCGGGCGGCGGCCGGCCTCATGGCGCTGCTTGAAACACTCGCGGAGGAGCCGGCGCTGGCGCGGCTCTCGCTGGTCGACGTCGGCAACGCGGGGCCGGCGGCGCAGCGCCGCTACCGGGCGGCGATCCAGCGGCTGACGCCTCTTTTCGACGAGGGACGGGACTTCGCCCCGGGGGGCCGTAACCTGCCGGCGAACACCTCGCGAATGGCGATCGGAGGGGTGACGGGGCTGCTCTCGGACGAGCTCGTGGCCGGCCGCGGAGAGCGGCTCCCCGACTTGCTTTCAGACGTGCTTTTTGCCACGCTAGTGCCGTATATCGGCCCGGACGCGGCTGCCAGGGAGGTGGACAGGCTAAAACGATAAACGTCCACGTACATGCTGCCGCTATGATCTATATACGCAATGGTTCAACCCTGGCGGGTCCGATGGCAGGTAGCGAAACGCGGCGTCAACTGATTCTCGAAGCGATGGTGCGCGTCGTCGGCCGCGAGGGCTACAAGACAACCTCGGTCGCCGACGTGATCGAGGAGGCGGGGGTCTCCCGCACCACCTTCTACAAGCACTTCGAGGACAAGCACGAGTGCTTCCTCGCCGCCTATGACCTGGTGGTCGAGCGGGTGCTCGACGCGGTGATCACCAACTGCGACGCCGAGCAGCCCTGGCTCGAGCGGATGCGGGTCGGCCTGGCGACGGTGGTCGAGCTGTTCGCGCTCGATCCCGAGCTGGCGCGGACGGCGATCGTCGAGGTCGCCGCGGCCGGCGCCGACGCGCGGCAGAAGCACTGGAACGCGGTGGCGAGGTTCACCGAGTTCCTCGCCGACGGCGTGGAGCTGGCGGACGGCCGCGAGCTGCCCGACAACATCGCCCTGATGGCCGCCGGCGCCGTCTCCGGCCTGATCTTCGACGAGCTGCTGACCGGACGGGCCGAGCGCCTGCCGGAACTGCTGCCCGACCTGCTCTTCGCGATGCTCGTCCCCTACATCGGGCCCAGCGCGGCGACCGCGGAGATGCGCAAGGCAGCGGCCGGCTGAGGCCCCGCGCCCCAAGCTGACCGCCCGCCTCCCCGCGTTTTAGAAGGTGCCGATCTCGCGGCGCAGCTTGGCGCGGACGCGGTGCAGACGCACCTTGACCGTGCCGAGGGGAATGCCCAGGCGGTGGGCAATGGCCTCTTGGGTCATGTCCTCGTCGTAGCGGAGCCGCACGAGCTGCCGGTCGCGCTGGTTCAGCCTCTCCAGCGCGGCGTGCAGGTCGGCACGTTCAACCGTGGCCAGGACGCGCTCGTCATCGCTGCCGTGGGCGAGCTCGATCGTGTCGCTCGGCGCGGGACGTTTGCGGGCGAACTCGCGCAGCGCCTCGTTGCGGACGATCGTCCCCAACCATGACTTGCGCGCTTCGCTGTTGCGCAGCGTGTCCCGTTTCCGCCAAGCTCTGACGACCGAGTCCTGGGCGATGTCCTCCGCCTCTGTGCGGTTCTTCGCATAGCGAGAGGCGAAGCTGAGGCAGGTCCGGTGGACCTCGTCCCAGTCCCAGGACTCGCTCTGATCTGCTCCCCGTCCAACCCGATGATCCAGACGACGTACCTCCACGATGCGAGCACACTAGCAGATTTGAGCAATGAAACGATATGGATCAAACGCCGGTCTCGGGGGCCATCATGGGAGCAGCAGCAGTCCAGCCGGGGAGCCAGTGGGCCGAGCAGGCCTACGAGGCCGTCGCCCCGGTCTACGACGATTTCACCGCCCACCACGACTATGAGCTGTGGCTGGGCAATCTCCTTCCCAAGCTCCGCCACCACGGGTTGCGCGGGCGTCGCCTGCTCGACGTCGGTTGCGGAACCGGGAAGAGCTTCCTGCCGATGCTCGAGCGGGGATGGGAGGTGACCGCCTGCGACATCTCGCCCTCGATGCTGGAGCTGGCCCGGTCCAAAGTCGGCACGGCCGTGCGGCTGTCGGTGGCGGACATGCAGGAGCTGCCGGTCTTCGGGGAGTTCGATCTCGTCTGGTGCCTGGACGATGCGGTCAACTACCTGCTCAGCGGGGAGGAACTCGGGAAGGCGCTGAGCGGGATGGGGGCGAACCTGGCCCCCGGCGGGCTGCTGATGTTCGACGCCAACTGCCTGCAGTCCTACCGCGCCTTTTTCGCCGAAGTCCAGCAGGTCGAACGGAACGGGCGGCGACTGACCTGGCGTGGACAGGGCTCGACCGACGCACAACCCGGCACGCTCGGCGAAGCCCATTTCGAAATCGAGTCGGAGGGCAGGGTGGAGACCCATATCCACCGCCAGCGGCACTTCCCCGAAGAGCAGGTCCGCGAGCTCCTCGCCGCCGCCGGATTAGAATGCCTCGACGTCTACGGCCACGGCCACGATGCGGTGCCCAAGCAGCCCGTCGAGGAACTGGTTCACTCCAAGGCCGTCTACATCGCGTGTCGGGCTTGACTGGTCTCACAGGTCAGCACTGAGGCTGGCTGTTATCCAATTCACACAACACCTAACCTCCACCTTTCATGGCTGGAAAATTCACTGACACACTTTGCGTGCCGCACTGGCGAGGGAAATTACCCGACCGTTCCAGTGTGTTTTTCGACGGCGATATGGGTCTGAGTACCTTTATCGGTACGCGTCAGTCTAGTCTTTCAGCCGTTATTTCAAGCTACTTATATTCTGTAGACTCATAGGGAAATAGCTGGCAGGCTCGGCGCGTGTCGGAGGCGGCTCTAAAGGCTCTTGGCGAAGCGATTCGCACACGGCGGGGCGAAATCGATGGTCTCTCTCAGGAGGGACTGGCTGACCTTGCCGGAATGCACCGCACTTACGTCAGCGAGATCGAGCGCGGCTTGCGAAATCCAAGCTTCCGCAACCTCTTCAAGCTGGCAGCAGCCCTGGAAGTTCCGCTCTCCGATTTGGTTGCCCAAGCCGAGCGCAACTGTGTGTAAGTTATATATGTAGAGTGTGAATTCCCAGGGTCGCACCTTCGTTCGGCGACCCCTCGAGGGCAGGATTGGCTGAATGCGAATTGTCGGTGGCCCACAGCATCCGCTGTTCGAGGAGCTCCGAAACGCGGCCACCCGCCACGCCGGTTGCAGGCTGCAGCTGGCGGTCGCATGGGTCAGCGAGGAGGGCGCCGCGCTGCTGCGAGACGCGATCTCCCCTCATGTCGACGAGGTGGACGCGATCATCGGGATCAACAACGAAGGAACGACGGTCGAGGGCATGCTCGAGCTTCTTTCGCTGGCTCGATCTCTGAGAGTTCTCTACCAGCACCCATTCGTCACCTTCCATCCCAAGGCGTACTGCTTCGACGACGGCGAGGCTGGAGCTCTGCTCGTCGGCTCCTCCAATCTGACGGGCGGAGGGCTCGATTCGAACCTCGAGGCATCGCTCGCCGCGGACCTCTCGCCCGACCTTCGAAGCCAGTGGCGGGATTACTGGCGCTCGCTCGAGGAGCACGAGTTCTGCTTCGAGGTCGACTCGCCCGAGGCGGTCGGGCGACTCCACGCTGCAGGTCACGTCCCGCTCGAGGCAACCGCGAGGTCAAGGCGCCGGGCCGCGGCGGGGCCTTCGGACGAGTCCACCCCGCCCTCGGGCAAACCCGAGCCGCTGCCGACGAGGCGGTCAAAACGGCGCTTCCGCCCCGTCAGGCGGTCGATCGAGATTCCGTTCGAGGTCATCGCGGACCAAGAGGAGGAGCCCCCCTCGCTCCCCGCCGGGAGCATTCCGAATCTCTTCGTCAGGACGCTGACCTCCAACGACGTCGCGAAGCTGCACGGAGGAGCGGGGACGCTCGAGCCGGACCTGGGCCTGCGGGCCCGGGAACAGAGCCCGGAGTTCTGGGGGTGGCCGGACCTCTTCCACGAGGTGGTCCACGCCCTCCCTCGCCACCAGCGCAGCATCGACGCGCGTCTCTTCTCGAACAAGACCGGGGTGAGCGGGGTCCCGGTCGAGCTGGTGATCTGGTTCCGCGAAGCACGACCCGGTCACGCGGCTGAGTTCCGGTTCCGTCCCGCCCGGCTCAAGGGCGACGAGACCATCGTCCCAGACGGATTCGACGAGAACTCGGTCGTGGTCTTCGAAAGGGACGGCGACGGGTTCGACCTGCTGCTCGTCACCGAGGACGATCTCCGCTACCGGGACTACGCGAAGCTGCTGGTGACGGAGAGGCCCGCGCACCGCTACGGCTACGGCCCGTAGGCCAGGGCTGGCGCCGGCCACGTCATGACGACCCCGTAGGGTCACCCCGTGCACACGAGCGTCAGCGACCCGGCACGCCCAGGAGCGGAGCTCGGATCCCGGTTCAGCTCTGTGAGCTGGGACTTCCCGACCTCGCGAGGGGGTCGCGAACTGCACCCGTATCCGGCTCGCTTCATCCCCGAGATTCCGGCACAGGCACTCGATCTGCTCGAAATCGACGGCCCCGTCCTCGATCCCTTCTGCGGATCGGGCACGACCTTGGCGGAGGCTCGGAAGAGAGGGTTGCCCTCGACCGGCATCGATCTCAACCCGATCGCGTGCCTGATCAGTCGGGTCCGCGGGCAGCGCTGGAGCCGCGGCGACAGCGAGCGGGCCCTCGAGCATTCGAATGCTCTCCGCGACCGCGCGATGCGGGGAGCGGCAACCTCCGAGCTGGCCGCCCGAATCCCCCGGATAGACCATTGGTTCGAGCAACCCGCGCAGGAGGCGCTGGCCGCGGCCGTCGAGTACCTGGCGGGCGTCGAGGAGGCCTGGCGAGATCGGATCGCGGTCGCGATCTCGTCCTCCGTCGTGCGGCTGAGCCGGCAGGAGTCCGACACCCGCTACGCGGCCATCGACAAGGGCGTCACCCGGGCCCAGGCCGCAACCGAGCTCGGGCAGGCGGTGGTGAGGGTGAGCGAGTGGATCGCGGCGAACACCACCGGGTATGCCGACGTACCGGTCGAGGTCCTGTGCCAGGACGCCTGCGACCTCTCCAGCCTCCCACCACGTCATTTTGCGGCGTCGGTCTTCTCGCCCCCGTATCCCAACGCATACGAGTACTGGCTGTACCACAAGTACCGCATGTACTGGCTGGGGTTCGATCCGATTCTGGTCAGAGCGCTCGAGCTTGGCGCCCGTCCGCATTACTGCAAGCCCAATGGCCTCACCGAGGACGACTTCGCTGAACAGATGTCAGAGGTGTTCAGGGGACTGCACCACTGTCTGCTGCCCGGAGCTCCAGTCGTGGTCGTCGTCGGAGACTCGGTCATCGGTGGCCGGCGGATCGACAACGCTGGCCTGATGCGGAAAGCCGCCGGCGGTCAGGGCTTCTCTCTCGATGCTCACGCCGAGCGATCCATCCGCGGCGGGCGAAGCTCTTTCAATCGAGCCCACACCCGAGCTCGCTCCAGCGAGCACATCCTCCTCCTTCGGGCCCCCTAGCGCTCGAGGACCACAGCGTCCTCCCCCGGTACGCCGTTTGCCGCATGGAGGCCGTAGCGCGGCCAGGTCTCGAGCTTGATCGTCTCCCTGACCACGAACCCGCGCTCCGCCGCAATCTCGGCGAGCAGCAGGGGGGTCGGGATCTCGACCCGCTCTCCCCCGGCATTGGTGTGGTTGTGGCCGACGATCAGCACCGCGGACTCGCCCTCCTCCAGAACCGCTCGCCAACGATCGAGCGCCGTGCCCATCCGAGCGAAGTAGCGATAGAGCAACGACGGGACCGCCTGGCGGCGGAACCCCGCACCCGACTCCTCGTTTCGCTCCTCGATGTCGGTGGTGAGCGCGACAACCTCCGGCGGCAGACGGTCGGAGTTCTCCTTGCGCCGCTCGTCCCACTCGTGCTGCTGCGGGCGAGCCCACTCCCTGCTGCCGATCAGCGACCGTTCCACGGCGTTCAATTCCCCCGATCCGGCGAGGCCCAGCGCGACGACCGACAGCCGATCGGTGTCTATGTACGGCAGCGCCGTCGCGTAGGGCGGCGAGGTGAGGATCAGCCTGCGCTTCCCGCCCCTTGCCGCTGCGTAGGCGTCGAGCTCTTCGGCGCTCCCGTGGCGGAGAGTCCAACTGCTGGTGATCTCCTGCCAGGAGCCAATTTCGAGCAGGCCTCGGCGGATTCGCTCGATTGACTCGAGGAAGAGAGGGGCCATCAGGGGGGCGGTGAAGGGCTCCGGCCGCCGGCGGATCCGGAGATCCTCGGGGAGCTGAAGTGAGACCTGTCGCAGGATCGACGAGAGGGCGACCCGACCGAGCTGACCCGAGGGCGTCTTCTCCTCGCGGTTCAGGATCGCCAGAGCGGCGATCAGCCCTCGGTATGCGGGCGGCGTGAACCACCGTCGCAGATATTCCTCCGCCTCGGGGCCGAGATCGGTGACCTGGTGGCCATCCCCCGTGCCCGCCTGTGCAGCCGCCATCGCCTCGGCGGTGCGATCGGCCAGGGACAGCAGGTCGTCCGCCAGGGCGCCGGCCGACTTCGCCGTCGTCGCCCCCAGCTTCGCCTTCGCGATGAGGCTGGCGATGGGCGACTGATCGATGCCGACGACGTCCATCCCCAGACGAAGTCCCTCGACAAGCGCCGTGCCGCTGCCGCAGAAGGGGTCGATCAGCGTTTCGGCCTCCGGATCGACGACGTTGCAGAGCGCCCTGACGATCTGGGGGTTGAACTTCCCCTTGTACTCGTGAATCCCGTGCAGGCCGTAACGGGTCGCCTGTCGGCCCGGCGCGGCCCGCGTTTGGAGGTGCCCGAGCTCCACGGCGGCCTGCTCGGTCGGCTCCTCGCCGTCGACTCCGAGCACCGACCCGAAGTAGGTCAATCGCTCCGCGACCACCGGATCTCCGATCCCGACGATCGAGTCGACCTCGTCCACCAACGTGGTCACGCCGAGGCTTTCCAGCTCCCTGATCCCAAGCCGCCTCTCGTAGCTGAAGAGCTTGTAAGGCATCCATCGAGCGCGAATCTGCGTTCCGGCGGCAGATTGGCCACGCGGCGGAACCGCAACGGTGGAGCTAGCGCTGGACACCAGAGTGGCATTCCTAAACGATGCATCGGCGGCAGGGCGGATCGCTGAAGCGGGAGCGACGGGACTCGAACCCGCGACCTCCGGCGTGACAGGCCGGCGCTCTAACCAACTGAGCTACGCCCCCTAGGCGAGACGGGCGATTGGTCGCCCGGCGGGGATTATCTCAGGGTCGCTGGATCTGCAGCTTGAAGGCTCCGCCCAAGCGGTGGGAGGAGCGGATCGCCACGCGCAGCTGGGACTGGCCGCAGACGGTGTAGTTGACCTGGTGGCGGAGGCTGAAGCCGTGGCGCGAGGTGCGCAGGACGCGGCCGGCGGGGTTCAGCAGGCTGAGGTCGTAGACCGGCCTGCCGGCCGGTCGCAGGCTGACCGTGCCGTCGAGCGGCGTGCCGAAGGTCCGCACCGCCGGTCCGTCGCGCTTTGGCGGCACACGTCCGCGCAGCTTGAAGGCGCTCCTTCCCCACCAGGGGTCCAGCGTGTCGTCGCGGATCGCCTCCAGGGCGTTCGCATCGGGCTCGAGCGCCCTCAGCCAGCGCCACGGCACGCCGCTGTCGGGGAAACGCAGGCGGGCGAAGCTCTCGGCGAAGGCCTCGCCCGGGTCGCGGAAGTAGTGCAGGCCCTCGTTGCCGGGGAAGAGCGCCCCCGCCCGGGAGCGCTGGCAGACGTGCTCGTAGCTCGACCAGCGCGCCGTCCCCCAGTCGATCGCGGCCGGAAAGGGCGCCGGGCTTTCGCGGTGATGGGCGACGTGATGGCCGTACTCGTGGGCGAGCACGTATTCGCGGCTCGCGCCGTCCGGGGTGGGGCCGTCGTTGCCGTTGATGACGATCTTGTTTTCGCTGCCGTAGTAACAGGCCTGGGCGCCGAAGCCGCAGTCGAATTCGATCTGCGAGGGCGTGTCGAGCTGGACGGTGAGCAGTTCCATCTCGAAGCCGTGGGCAAAAGTGCCGAGGGTGTTGGCGATCGGCTGCGGGTCCGCGGCGTTGCACGCCTCTTGACAGGCAAGCGTGACCGAGATCGCCACCGATTCGCCGCTGCCGTCGTTGATCGGGTAGCGATCGGCATCGGCACTGGAGGAGATGCGCGCCGAGCCGAAGCTCGGCGTCTCGATCACCGTGTCGCGCGGCCGCGTCGCCCCGCTCGCCGGGGCGACGAGGAGAAGGATCATGGCCATGCCCGCAAGCGCCCCCGCCGGGCGCCTGCTCAAGGAGCGGGCCCCGGAGGTATCTCGTAGGCCTTTGCCGGCAGCGAGGCGGAAAGTGGACGGCGCGGCGGCAATGCGCGGCTCGCCGTCGCGCCATCCCCTCGCTTCGCCCGGCGACCCGCCCAGCGCGGACGTACCGGGTCGAAGTTCAACAGCGAGCGCCAGGTCATCGTGCCGATCGCTCCGTCGACGGTCAGGCCGGCGCTCGCCTGAAACGAGCGCACCGCCGCCCGCGTCTGCTTGCCGAAGATGCCGGTGACCGGCAGCCCCGGTTCGACCGCGGCCTGCAGATGCTCCTGGGCCCAGACGACGAGGTCGCCGGCGCTGCCGCGCTTCAGCAGCGGGTGCGAATCGACCGGCCGGTAGCCGACGACCGGGCCGGCGATCTCCGCGCCGAGCGCACCCCAGCCGGCCCGGCTCGTCTCCTGCCAGTCCCACCAGCTCGGCGCCGGGCCGCCGTAGCTGGAGGCAAAGCGACGGAAGCGGACGATGTCGGCGCGGCCGGCGCCGCCGTAGGTCTGGCCAAGTGGGTAGAGCGGGTGGCCCCAGAGGCGGTTGAAGAGGAAGGTGTGCTCATAGACCGCGCGGACCGAGGTGCCGATCGCCCGCCAGTACATCTGCGGCTGGTTGGCGGTCGCCCCTTCGGGGCCGAAGAAGACCGAGTAGGGAAAGGACGGGTGGAAGTCGACGTAGGGGAAGGCGGCCAGCGAGAGCGGGAAGGAAAGGCCGATGCGGGCGCGCAGGGCGCGGATGTAGAGATCGGCTGCGGCGTACTTGCCCTCGTACTGCCCCTCGGCATCGATCACGAGGCAGTCGGCGCCGCGCCTGACCGCCGCGGCGCCGACCTTGGCCTCGTCGACCGGGCTGTCGCCGTAGACGAACTGCCAGGCGCAGACGGTCAACCCTCCCTGATGCAGGGCGCGAACGAGAGGCTTGTTGAACTGGGACCAGACGCTCCCCCCGTCGCCCGCCTTTATATAGAGCGTGCCGATCCCGGCCCGCTCGGCGCGGGCGACGATCCGCCCCACGTCGCCCCCCTCGGAGCGATCGACGTACCAGATCCACATGCCGTGGCGGTCGAAGGGGGACTGGGCCGCCGAGGGTGGCGCGACACCCTGTGCCGCGCCACTCGGGGCGGCGGAGGCGATGCGCGTGTCAGCCGTCAGCGCCATCACTAGGAAAATCGCCAGGAGCACCAGGCGGAGCCCTGGCGCGGAGGTACTTCTGGTCCTCACGTCGACTTCCAACACGGTAGCCCCCTCGGCGCTGCGGTTCAAATTCCCCCGCCCCCACGGCCGTACCGAGTGCGGACGGGTCGCCTGGCGAGCCGAAATTATGGACGCGGTGGCACATCTGAGAGCCCCGACGCGTACGGTTTGACGCACAGCTTGCAACCCGAACGGAGGAAGCGCGTGATCGTCGAGAGGACCGAGAACCCGATGTGGCTGTCGAACGCCTACCTGGTCGCCGACGAGGTCGGCGGCAAGGGGGTGCTGATCGACGGCAACGACGAGCTCGGGCCGCTGCTGGAGAGGGCCGAGCGGGACGGCATCGAGATCACCCACGTGCTGGTCACCCATCCCCACCTGGACCACGTCGCCGGCCTGGCCGAGGCGCGCGAGCAGATCGGCAACCCGCCGCTGGTCGCCCATGCCGAGGCGGCGGCGGAGCTGGAGGAGGAGGTCGCCGAGACGATCGCCGACGGCGGCAGGCTGACCACCGGCGGGCTCGAGATCGAAGCGATCCACACGCCCGGCCATGCCGCCGGCCACGTCGCCTTCCTCGTCGACGGCACCGACGTCTTCACCGCCGACGTCCTCTTCAAGGGCACGGTCGGGGGGACGATGGCGCCGGGGGCGAGCGGCTTCGCCGACCTCGAGGCCTCGGTGATGCGGCTGATGGAGCTGCCGCCGGAGACCGTGGTCCATCCCGGCCACCGCGAGGCGACGACGATCGGCGAGGAGTGGGAGAGCAACCCCTTCGTGCGGATCTGGCGCGGCCGGGAGGAGACCGGCGAGGAGGAGGTCACGGTCTGGGACCGGCCGGCGACGCTGAAGCTCTGGGCGCCCGACTACGACGGCGGCAACAAGGCCTGGATCGTCTTCGGCGACGACGGCACCGAGGCGATAGTCGGCGGCTCGCAGGTGGTGCGGACCAACATCTGACGTCTTGATGACCCTATAGGCATCAAAAGGCGACAGAAGATGTCGAATGAGACCCCCCAGACCAGCGCGCCCGAGCTGAAGGCTCAGATCGAGGCTGAACGCGGTGGGCGGCCCTTTCTGGTGTTTCGCGACGGGGACGGCGCGCAACGGATCGTCGTCGTCGAGGAGGGGGCGACGGCGCTCTGGGTCGGGCGGGGGGAGTCGGCCGACCTGCGGCTCGACTGGGACGGCGAGGTCTCGGCGCTGCACGCCCAGATCGAGGTGGTGCGGGACGAGTGCACCCTGCTCGACGACGGCCTCTCGCGCAACGGCTCCTTCGTCGGCGAGCAGCGGGTCGACGGGCGGCGACGCCTGCGCGACGGCGACACGCTGCGCTTCGGCCGCACCGCGGTCCTCTTCCGCCGGCCCGGCGACGAGGCCGCCCCCGAAGCGACCGTCGCCGCCAGCCAGGTCCCCAGCGCGGCGACCGTCTCACCCGGTCAGCGCCGCGTCCTGCTCGCCCTCTGCCGTCCCTTCAAGGACGAATCGCCCTTCGCCACGCCGGCCACCAACCAGGCGATCGCCGCGGAGCTGCACCTCAGCGTCGACGCGGTCAAGACCCACATGCGGGCGCTGTTCGAGAAGCTCGAGGTCGGCGACCTGCCGCAGAACCGGAAGCGCGTGGCGCTGGTCGAACGCGCCCTGCGGAGCGGCGTCGTCAGCCGGCGCGAGCTCTGATTCGGCTCTCAAGGCTGCAAGGCAGGCACCACGGACGTATGTGCGATTGGAGCCAGCGGGGTTTGGCCTGACACTGCTTCGGTGCTCCTGCCGCTGGCGCTGACCGCGACCGAAGTGAAGACGTTCTTCTTCGACTGGTACCCCGTCTTCGGGGTCTTCTTCATGTTCTGCCTGCTGATCGTCTTCGTGACGCTGCTGCGCGGCACGCTCGGGGCGACCAAGCCGGAGACGGTGAAGGCGAGCAAGACCAAGCCGGTGCTCTGGGAGGACGTGCAGGGGGTCGACGCCGCCAAGGACGAGCTGATGGACGTGGCCGAGTGGCTGCGCGAACCGGAGCGCTTCGCCGCGCTCGGCGCCCAGGCGCCGCGCGGCGTGCTGCTCTTCGGCCCCCCGGGCACCGGCAAGACGATGCTGGCGCGCGCGGTCGCCGCGCAGGCCGGCGTCGACTTCTTCTCGGCCTCGGGCTCGAGCTTCGTGGAGATGTTCGTGGGGAGGGGTGCTGCCCGCATCCGGCGCCTGTTCAAGGAGGCGCGCAAGCACGCGCCGGCCATCATCTTCATCGACGAGCTCGACGCGGTGGGCGCCGCCCGCGGCAAGGACATCTCGGGCGAGAAGGACCAGACCCTCAACCAGCTGCTGGTGGAGCTGGACGGCTTCGGCGGCCGCGACGACGTGGTCGTCGTCGGCGCATCCAACCTCCTGGAGAAGCTCGACGGGGCATTGCTACGTCCGGGGCGCTTCGACCGCCAGGTCTTCGTCACTCCTCCGGACCTGAAGGGGCGGAAGGAGATCCTCGAGGTCCACACCCGCAACAAGCCGCTGCACGACGACGTCGACTTCGAGAAGATCGCCCGCTCGACCTCCGGCCTGACCGGCGCCGAACTG
>DASSXC010000249.1:0-32550 GCA_035704205.1 Solirubrobacterales bacterium
CGGCGAACGTTCGGCGCGGCGCCGAGGCACTGCACACGGCGATCGTCGACCTGCGCCGGATCCCCTACCCGGTGATCTGCGCGCTCAACGGTCCGGCTGCGGGCGCCGGGTTCTCGCTGGCGCTTGCCTGCGACATCCGCATCGCCTCGGAGAAGACGTTCCTGGCCTGCGCCTACGGACGAATCGGCGCCTCTCCCGACGGCGGCATGACCTACTTCCTGCCCCGCGTCGTCGGTCCCAGCCGGGCGCTGGAAATCCTCCTCGAGGACCCCAACATGACCGCCCAGGACGCGCTCGAGGAGGGACTGGTCTCCCAGGTGGTCGCAGCGGACGAGCTGATCGACACGGCGCGGGCCAAGGCCGACGAACTCGCCGCCAAGGCACCCCACTACGTGAGGATGGCGAAGCGACTCTGCGGGGTCAGCATCGAGAACGGCATCACCGAGCACCTGCAGCTCGAGCGCCACGGAATCGCCGACAGCATGGCCACCGAGGACCTGCGCAAAGGGGCGATCGCCTTCTTCAGTGGCGAAACGCCCGAGTTCAAGGGGCGCTGAACCGAGGTGCTCCGGCGCCCGTATCCGAACCAAGACCGTCTAGAGTCTCTTGAGCATTTCTCCCCACAGGAAAGGATCCAGCCCGATGAAGAAGCTTGCCGCCCTGCTCGTACTCGGACTTGTCTCCGCCGCACTGGTCGCCTGCGGGGGGGATGACGACTCGACCACCACCACCGCGACCGAAACCGGCAACGCGAACGCCGGCGCGGAAAGCGGCAAGGAAACCGGCGGGGGTGGCGGCTCCACGCTCGAATTCGAAGCCGACCCAGGCGGTGACCTCGCCTACACGACCACCGAAGCCTCGGCCGAAGCCGGCAAAGTGACGATCGACTTCAACAACCCGCAGAGCCTCACCCACGACGTCGCGATCGAAGACTCCAGCGGCGAAACCGTCGCCCAGACGGACCTGATCGGCAAAGAAGAAACCTCCACGAACGCCAACCTGAAACCCGGCACCTACACCTTTTACTGCTCAGTCCCGGGCCACCGCGAAGCGGGCATGGAAGGAACCCTGACCGTCAAATAGGCGGTCCCTGGCCGGCGCATCTCGGCGTCCTCGGTCACTCGCGTGCCAGCGCACGCCACGCTCCCTGCGCCCTTGATCCGCTTGGCCGGGAACCGCCTGTTCTGGATCGCAGTTGGCATTTGGCTCGCTACGCGCGGGTTGATCGTGGGCGAGGTCGGCTTCTGGCATGACGCGGGGCCGCGACTGCAGGACGTCAACAACTACGAGGTCTGGTCGCACTACCTGACCGCGAAGCATGCGATTCCGGGCGGGGAATCGTGGCAGTACCCGCCCGGCGCGGCTTTCCTGATGCTCCTGCCGCGCCTCGGTCCGGGAACCTATGGCGAGTCCTTCGTCGGCCTGATGCTGCTCGCGGACCTCGCCGGCCTCGCTCTGCTGGCGCTGCTCGGGCGCAGGTCGGGCAACTACACCGGCGTGTGGGTATGGCTGCTGGGAATGCCCCTGCTGGGCACGTTCTCGGTGCTGCGCTTCGACCTCGTCCCGGCGGTGATCGGGATCGCGGCGCTCGTCGTGATCCATCGCCGCCCCAACTGGTTTGGCGCCCTGGCGGGACTGGGGGCGGCGATCAAGGTCTGGCCGATAGTCCTGCTCTTCGGCGAGTGGAACCGGCGCCGGCTCATTCGTGCCGCCGCCGCGGCCCTGGGAACGATCTTGCTCGTCTCCGTGATCTCGGCACTCGCCTTCGGCGATCCGACCTCGTTCTTGGGCGAGCAGAGCGAGCGCGGACTGCAGGAAGAAGCGGTGGCGACGGTCCCGTGGCACGTGCAGGCGATATTCACGGGGGAGGCCCCGACCCGGGAAATCCGCTCCGGCGCGTGGGAGATCGCAACGCCCGGCGCGGACACGGTCGCCAGCCTGCTCGAGTGGCTGACCGTAGCGGCGCTGGCTGCCGCGGCGGCATGGTGGTGGTATCGCGCCAGGGCGATCCGCGCCGGCCGAGCCGATCTCGCCGACGCGGCGGTGAGCCGGGACTTCGCCTTCACCATCGTGCTGCTCCTCGTCATCACCAGTCGGGTGCTCAGCCCCCAGTTCATGGTCTGGCTCCTGGGCCTCTCGGCCGTGGTCCTGACGGCGGGAAGCACCCGCCTGGCGCGACCGGCGTGGGTGGTCCTCGGTGCGACGATCCTCAGCACCAGCCTGTTCAAATCCCCGCAGAACATCGTGATCCGAGACCTCGCCCTACTCGCCGCCACCGTAGACGCATCGATCGCCATGATCGGCATGCTGCGCAGGCCGTCAGCGCCAACGGATCTCGCGGGCCCTGGGACCAAAGCCACTCAGGCTGACCTGCAAAAAAACACCAAGCGGGCTATGCAGCGGGCGCCATCACGCGGGTGACGCTGTCGCCGACGAAGCAGGGCTTCTCGTTGCCCTCGACCTCGAGGGTGAAGCGGGTGATGACCTCGTACCAGCCGCCGCCCTTCTCGTCGATCGAGACGACCTCGGCGCGGCCGCGGACCCGGGCATCGACCGGAACCGGGGCGGGAAAGCGGATCCTGTTCCAGCCGTAGTTGACGCCGAGGGCAAAGCCGGTGGAGGAGATCAGTTCCTTGCGAAAGCCGTCCACGAGGGAGAGGGTGAGGTTGCCGTGAGCGATCGTCGTGCCGAAGGGGCTCTCGTTCTTGGCTTTCTCGACGTCGACATGAATCCACTGGTCGTCGCCCGAGAGGTCGGCGAAGGTGTCGATGTCGTCCTGGGTGACGGTTCGCCACTCGCTCGGGCCGATCTCCTGACCGAGCAGCGCCTGCATCCCCTCGACTCCCTGCACCTCAACGGTTGCCATTGCGCCGAAGTCTACGAAACCAGGCTCAGTCGGACCACCAGCCGGGGAAGATCTCCCCGTCGCCATCGTGGCGAGCACCCACCGCGAGCACTTCGAGCCCGTCCGGGCCCGCCTCGAAGGCACGGGTCACCTCAGGCGAGACACGAATGGCGTCGAGGGTCTCGACCTCGATGATCTCGGCATCGAGCTTCATCCGCCCGGAACCGCTGATCACGACATAGACCTCCTCCGCGCTCTCGTGCTTGTGGCCAAAGGGCGAGCGCTGATCGGGCTTGAGGCGCTGATGGCTGACCCCCGTCTCCTCAGCATCGAGGTCTCCCCTCGCAAAGCGGGCTTCCTGAATCTCGCCATAGCCGAACTCGACAGCCGAATCCTTGACGTCGAGAAGCTTCGTGTGGGTGAACGGGCCGGGCATCTGCGCCTCCTGGTCGAGGTTAGGGGCGTGGTCAGGCTACCCGGCGTGGGGGCCCACTATGCACCCAGCACCCGCAGCGGCGCATGGCGGGCGATGGCCTGGAAGTCCGCGTCGCAGCAGAGCAGCTCCACGTCGTTGCGTATCGCGACCACAGCGATCAGGCAGTCGGCGAGCTGGCGCGGCGTCTCTCCTCCACGACGACACAGCCGATAGAGCTCGGCGGCACTCTCATAGTCCGCTGGGCCGTCAACAGGTAGAAAGTGCTGGTTGTAAAGCAAGCGACGCAACCAGTCTCGGTCTGCATCGTCGCGGGCTCCGGCAAGGACCTCCATCATTATTACGTCGGTCGTCGCCAGCTCAGCCTGGCTGTCCAAGGCAGATTTCAGACGTGAGTGGGCCGGGCTGCCGGTCGCCCGAAAGAGCTCGATCCAAACGGAGCTGTCGACCAAAGTCACAGTTCCGGTACCTCTTGCCGAGAACGAATCTCGTCCAGATTGCCGCCCCAACCGCGCCCCTCTGCGGCCAGCATTTCCTCACGGCTCATCGGATCGCCGACAAGCTTGCGCAGAGCGAGGTCGACGGCCTCGCGCTTGCTGCGAAGGCGGTAGATCCGCATCGCCCGCTCGACCAGATCGTCGTCGATCTCGATGTTGGTGCGCGTCACTACACCTTTATACACCTTAAGGTGTAGCAAGGTGGGATCGACCGTCGATGGGGTCGCTGTCGGCATCAGGAGACCAGCCTGACTTCGAAGCCGGGGACCGCTAGAGCTCCGGCCCCACCGAGGAGGGCGAGGATTCGGCTCACGTAGGCCTGCGTCTCGGGGTAGGCGGGGATGCAGTCGCACGCTTCGACCGGGGCTGGGCCGGCGTTGTAGGCGGCCAGCGCCAACCGCGGCGAACCGAACTGGTGGAGCAGGTCGGACATCAGGTGGCCTTGGGCGTCGATCGCTTCGTCGGGGTCGTAGGGGTTGGCGAGGCCGTAGGCGGCGGCTGTCGATGGCATGAATTGGGCGATGCCCTGGGCGCCGGCTGGGGACCCTGCATAGGGGTCGAAGTTCGACTCGGCCATCAGCTGCGCGGCGAGCAGGGCGGCCGAGACGTTCCAGCGGGTCGCCGCTCGTAGCAACGGGGTTCGGAAGCGCTCGGGCACGAAGGAAGGCAGCGTGGTGCCGGCGAAGGCGCCGTCCCCCCCTCCTCCCGTCGCTCCAACCCCAGGCGACCCACCCGCTGTGCCGACCGAGTTGCCGGCTGCCGAGCAGGGCGCCGGCGGTCTGTCGTATCCGTAGTGCCAGGCCTCCCAGGAATAGCGCTGGACGAAGCTGAAGTTGCCGGCGTTGGCCGCCAACCATCCGTACGTGGATTCCGGTCCGAGGTCGAGCTCGGTGGCGCAGCGGTGCAATGAGTGGCCGGGTGGCGCGACCCAGGTCGGGTCCGGATGGGCGGCGAAGAGCGCCGCCTGTTCGGCGTCGGAGCGGAAGCCGGAGTTGACGACCAGGGTGAGCCCTGCCTGAGCCGCGGCTGCCGCCATCCGGTCGAAGGCCACCGCCACGTCGGGGCGCATCCCCTCCCCCGTCCTATGGACAAGCGGCCCGCTGTAGCCACCGCCAGTGGCCGTCGAGGACATCGAGACCGTGCCGGTGGCAGCCGCCGCTGCTTCGGCGACAGCCGACGCCTCAACCCTGTGCATGTCGACGCTGCCGGTGACCACGGCCCTTGCTCGAACCGGCGCGAACGAGGCGGCATCCGGAAACGACACCCGCAGCCGCGCAGGGGAAACGTCGTTGGCCCGTACCACCTCACTCGCCGCCACTCGCACACGCGTCAGGTAGGCGGCCTTCTCCATGTGCTCCGGATTGGGCAACCCACTGGGCAGAGTCGGCGGCGCCAGCAATCGCGGCAGGTCGTCGCGCATCGAGCGCGCAGCCGAGATCGCCGCCAGATCGGCCGCCCGCTGCGCTCTCCCCTTCCCCGTCACCGCCCCGGCGATCGCAACCAGGGCCAGCGCCGCCGCGATCAAAGCGAACGACGCGCCCAGCGCCAGCAGCAGCGCCTGCCCATCCTCCTTGCGAGCTCCCATGCCGCGACCCTGCCGGGCGGGGGCGCACGCGTGGCGCGCTCAAACAAAAAGTTGTGTGACGGCTATCTGCCGATTTAGGAACCGACGTCGACGATCTCGATCAGATCCTCGAGGCCGCGGAGGTCCCTGGGGTTCAGCGTGCAGAGCGGTAACCGGTGAGTGAGTGCCGTCGCGGCAATCATCAGGTCGACTGAGCGGGATCCCCGCACCTTGCGACCGACGCGTTCAACGGCCATTGAGACCGACACATACCCTCGGGCACAGCGAAGATCGAAGGGCAGCACCTCGACTGTCGACTCGACCTGATGAAGGTGACGGCGTCGGCGCTCTCCCTCGAGCTCGTCGGCAGCCCGATGCGGTCCCCTTGCCAGCTCGGCAATTGCCAGAGTCGAAGTCGCAAGCCTCGGTGAGAGGCGATGAAGCTCAGACTTCTTCAAGCTTGCCAATGCAGACGTGTCGGTCAGTACGCGCCGCCCACTCGTACCAATCTTTCGGGCTATGGTCGATATTGGCGTCGATGTCGGCTCGGAACCGCTCGTAGTCGATATCCGAACCGCGGGCGAGCGCCTTCCTGAGCTCCTCCACAGTGTCGAATTGGCCATCGCCGGCGGCAGCCGCGTCACCTGCTGCTCCGCCTCTGATCGCGCGCAGCGGCCACCTGCCATCGCGTACTCGCCGGTTCCTGGCCCTCCTGTGCGGAGAATGCTCCCTTCTCACCTTTCGCCTCATCCTTTCCATCGTAGCATTTGCGCAACTTGTTGTCATCGCCGCCAAGCAGGCGGTCGCGCAGTCGAACAGGGAACGCTGCACCCGCAGGGAAAGCGCCGAAAAGAGCCCACCGACCAGCCGACCAGCCAAGTGGTCGTTTCAAGACCACGACGCGCAGGCCTCGCGTCATCAGATCGCGAGCGGCCAACGCGGCCAGCGCGCGATCCTCGCTCAAATCGGCGCGAAGCAGCGCCGCCGCAGGCTGAACGCGGGGCTCCTCGAGCAGCGGCTGGAGGAGCGATGGAGGCAGGAGGATCACTGCGGCAGACTCGCGGGCCAGCGGCGACGCAGCGGCGACCTGCCCGATCCCGGCTGGGCCGGCAGGCAGCTTCAAATGGCAGATTTGGCCTCGCGAAGCGACCGCCGCTTCGGGCATGTGTGCGGCGACGCGCTTCTCCAGATCGCGTGCACCGGCTGTCGCGACGAGCGAGGGACGCGGCGCGCGGCACTCGTCGAGGTCGACCAGCAGCGCTGCGCGCTCCGGCTTCGATGCGGCGCAGGCGAGCGCTGCGGCGGCCGCCCTGGACCCGACGGCTCCGCCGACGTGGGTGACCAGGACGACGGGACCGCTCCTCCCGCGAAGGGCCCAGCCGCCTACCTGGGTGGCGCCGCTCACTTCGGCCTCGCCGCCGCGGATGAGGTCACGGCCAGCCGATCGGCCAGCATCGGCAGAGGGGATGGTGGTCGCAGTCTGACTGTGACGCGGCCGCCCTCGACCAAGACCTCGACGTCGTCCTCGGCCCAGCCGGGGAGGGCGTCGCGAGCCGCGAGCCGAACCGGCCGTCCCACGGCCAGCGCCAAGGCGCCCGCCTCGGCGGCGCCGTCGGCGAGCGTCAGCGCGTAGCCGGCGGCGAAGAGCTGCAGTGCGAACAGCCCGACGAGCAGCAGAACGGGCAGCGCAGCGACCAGCTCGACGGTCGACTGCCCCTGCTCCCTATCCATCGCCCGACTCCAGGGCCGCCTTCGCGCCGACGGTCAGGCGCGGCATCGCGGGCAGCAGGCGGGGAACGACGACCCTGACCGCAACCGCGTCGCCCTCGCGGACCTCCGCCCCGTCTCGCATCGACGAGGGCAGCGCCAGCCGTGCGGCCGCCGTCGCGTTCCCACCGACAAGCGCCGCCCGTGCCCCCGCCCTCGCCGCGACCCCGGCTGACCACAGCGCCTGCCCGGCGAGCCCGATCTGTGCCGCGACCAGGGCCGCCAGCAGCAGGAACGGAACCACGGCGACCATCTCGACCGACGCGGTCCCGCCCTCCCTGCGAAAGCTGCTGGCGACCTGGCGCGACACACCGCGACCGTTCCAGGCCCAGACGCGCGGGTGGCGCGCTCAGAGGAAAAGTTCAGCGCAGGAAATGCGCCGAATCAGCGCAAATGCAGGCTCAGTAGGTGTTCGCCTCGGTCCAGACCCGCCAGATCGCGGCCACCGCGCCGCCGAGCAGGAAGATCCAGGCGAGCGTGCCGCCGCCGCTGGCGAACATCTCGTCCTTGCCGGCGATCAGCAGGGCGATCAATCCGAAGCCGCCGTAGAGCAGTGCCCGACGACCATCTGTCAGCGTCGCCAAGGTCAGCTGGTTCTGGCGACTGAGCACGAAGACCGCCCAGGCGATTGCCGCCAGAAAAGCCATCGTGATCGCGGCCAGGATCGCGTCTGCCGCGTTGCCGCCCGCGGGGGCAAAGGCCACGACCGCGGCAAGCAGCATCACAATCGCGGCGTTTCGCAGGGTCCGCATCAGAGAAATTGTACGGCCGTCACTTGCTCGTCATCACGAGGATGCCGACGACCACCGCGGCCAAGGTCGCCAGCAGCGCCAGGCCGCCGAGAACCGCGGCGGCACCCGCCGCCAGGGGCCTGCCGCCGCGATTGAGGTCGGCGAAACGCGCCCCGCCCCAGATCGCAATCGAGAAGACCGTCGTGATGCCGACCCCGGCGATCACCGAGGCGATCACCGTCTCGGCAAGCTCCTTGGTCTCGACGAGCGTGGCCATCGCTCAACTCGCGGGAACCGGCGACCCCTGCTGCGATCGCTTTGCGAAGGCCGCAGCGATCAGGGCCAGTGCCATCAGGGTGACCAGCACCGGCCCGAGCGCTCCGGTGCCGAAGATCCGCGTCAAGCCGTAGACGGCCCCTCCGATCGCCGCCGCCGCCGGCAGGGTGAGGAGCCAGGCAAAGATGATGTTCCCCGCCACGCCCCAGCGCACAGCGGAGACCCGCTTGCCGGCGCCGGCACCCATCACACCGCCGTTGATCACGTGCGTGGTCGAAAGCGGAAAGCCGAAATGGGTCGAGGCGAGGATCACCGCCGCACCGGCGCCCTGCGCCGAGAATCCCTGGGCGGCGTCCATCTTGATGATCCGGCTGCCCGTCGTGCGAATGATTCTCCAGCCGCCGAAGTAGGTGCCGAGCGCAATTGCGGTCGCCGCCGAGACGATCACCCACAGCGGTGGGTCGGCGTTGGCGCTCAAGGTGCCGTTGGCGATCAGCGCCAGGGTGATCACACCCATGGTCTTCTGCGCATCGTTGGTGCCGTGGGCAAGCGCGAGCAGGCCGCCCGAGACGACCTGGCCGTAACGGAAGCCGCGTGTGACAGGGCCGGGCCGCTGCCGCCCCACCACCCGGTAGACGATTCCGATGCTGACCCCGGCGACGATGAAGGCGACCAGCGGAGCGACGACGGCGGGAACGAGCACTTTTCCGACCAGACCTTCCGCGAACACCGCATCCAATCCCGCTGCGGCGACCGCCGACCCCACCACTCCGCCGATCAGGGCGTGCGAAGAACTGGAGGGCAGCCCGAACCACCAGGTGACAAGGTTCCAGGCGATTGCCCCGATCAGGCCGGCAAAGACGATCGTCGGCGTGATCACGGCGGCGTCGACGACGTCGTTGGCGACCGTCGCGGCCACCGAAATCGAGATGAAGGCGCCGACGAAGTTGAGCAGCGAGGCGATCCCGATCGCCACCTGGGGCCGCGCCGCCCCGGTCGAGATCGACGTCGCCACGACGTTGGCGGTGTCATGGAACCCGTTGGTGAAGTCGAAGGCGAGCGCCGTCCCGACGACGATTACCAGGATGACGTCAGAGCTCATGATGACGACGATCTGGGGCCGTCATGAATTCTTGATGACTATGCCCTCGAGTATCTGAGCCGCCGTCTCCGTGGCGTCGATCGAGTTCTCGAGCACCGCGAACATGTCCTTCCAGCGGATCACCACCATCGGGTCGATCCCGTTGGAGAAGAGCGAGGCGACGGCGTCGCGCGAGATCCGGTCCCCCTCGTTCTCGAGCCGGTGGATCTCGATCCAGTAGCGATCGAGCCCCTTCAGCTCGCGCAGGTGATCGAGGCCCTCGGAGAGCTGCTCACAGGCACCGACGAGCACCTTCGTCAGCGCCTGGGCCTGGGACATCGGCGCTTCGATCTGGTAGAGGCCGAGCAGGTCTGCGGCTTCCTCGGTGTAGTCGACGATGTCGTCCATCTGGGTCGCCAGCCCGTAGATGTCCTCGCGGTCGATCGGCGTGACGAAGGTCGAGTTGAGCCGCTTGATGATGTCGTGGGTGATCCGGTCGCCCTCCTGCTCGGCCTTGAGGATCTCCCGCGGCAGGTCCCCCCCGTCGGGCCACCTGCCCATCATCTCGTCGAGCAGGCGGGCGGCGTGGACGGTGTTCTGCCCGGCCTCGATGAAGAGATCGAAGAAGGTGCTATCTCGCGGCAGAAGTGAGAGACGCATCTGAGCCCATCCTAGTGATCGAAGCCGACCCCGCCTGGCCTAGCTTCCGGCCGTCGCAAACTGCTCGGCGGAGCGGCCGCTGTAGCGCGCGCAGAGCTCGCTCTGCACGCTGCGGCGCTCGCCCTCAGGCGCGCTGAGCCGGGTCCAGACGCCGTCGGTATCGAGCTCCCAAGCGTTGGCGTTGTCGGCGAAGCAGCGCTCGAGCACGTCGAGCAGCTCGGCCCGCAGGTCCTCGTCTTCGATCGGCGTGACCAGCTCGACCCGGCTGTCGAGGTTGCGCGGCATCAGGTCCGCCGAGCCGGTCAGGACGCGGGTCTCCTCGCCACGCTGGAAGGCGTAGATCCGCGAGTGCTCGAGGAAGCGGTTGACGATCGAGACGACGCGGATGTTCTCGGAGATCCCCGGCACGCCCGGGCGCAGGCAGCAGACCCCCCGCACGTTGAGGTCGACCCTCACCCCCGCCCGCGAAGCCTCGTAGAGGGCCTGGATGCAGCCGGCGTCGACCAGCGCGTTCATCTTCAGCGCGATCCGCGCCTCTTCGCCGGCCCGGTGCGCCTCGACCGTCGCCTCGATCTCCCCGACGATCCGGTCGCGCATCGTCGTCGGCGAGACCAGCACCTTGCGGTACTCGGTGGGGCGCCCGTAGCCGGTGAGGAAGTTGAACATCTCGGCGACGTCGGCGCCGATCTCGGGGTCGGCGGTGAAGAGGCCCAAATCGGTGTAGAGGCGAGCCGTGGTCGGGTTGTAGTTGCCGGTGCCGATGTGGACGTACTCGCGCACCCGGTCGCCCTCGCGGCGGGCGACGACGATCGCCTTCACGTGCGTCTTCAGGCCGGGGATTCCGTAGACGACGTGGACGCCCGCCTCCTCCATCGACTTCGCCCAGTGGATGTTCGCCTCCTCGTCGAAGCGGGCTTTCAGCTCGACCATGCAGACCGCCTGCTTGCCGCGTTCGGAGGCCCGGATCAGCGCCGGCACGAGCGGCGAGTCGTCGCTGGTCCGGTACACCGTCTGCTTGATCGCCAGCACGTCGGGGTCGGCGACCGCCTGGAGGACGAAGCGCTCGACCGAGCTGGCGAACGAGTCGTAGGGATGGTGGACGAGGATGTCGCCCTGGCGGATCGCGGCGAAGATGTCGACCGGCTCGTCGTCCTCGCCCTGCAGGCGCGGCTGGGTGACCGGCGCCCAGGGCTGGTAGCGCAGCTCCGGATGTCCCGAAGCGTCGACGACCTTGCCGAGGTCGGCGAGGTCGATCAGGCCGTCGACGTCGTAGACCTCGCGGTCTTCGAGCCGCAGCGCGTCGATCAGCTGGCCGCGCAGCTTGGCGTTCATGCCCGCCGCGACCTCCAATCGCACCACCTCGCCGAAGCGACGGCGGCGCAGCTCGTCCTGCACCGCCTGGAGCAGATCGTCGGCCTCGTCGGAGATCGTGAAGTCGGCGTCGCGGGTGACGCGGAAGTATCCGTAGTCGACCACCTCCGCGCCCGGAAAGAGGGCGTCGAGGTTGGCCGCGATCGCCTCCTCCAGGGGGACGAAGACCTCGTTGCGCTCGCCCACCCGCAGGAAGCGCCCGAGCAGCTCCTTCGGCACCTTGACGCGGGCGATGATCTCGGTGCCGCTGTCGGGATCGCGCAGCAGCACGCCGAGGCTGAGCGAAAGGTTGGAGATGTAGGGGAAGGGGCGCCCGAGCCCGACCACGAGCGGGGTCAGCGCCGGGAAGACCTGCTCGTGGAAGCGGACGTCGATTTCGCGCCGCTCCTCCTCCGTTGCCGTCCCCAGGGTGACGATGCGAATCCCCTGCTCCTCCAGAGCCGGCCGCAAGGTGCCGTTGAAGCAGTCGTGCAGGCGGGTATCGAGCTCCAGCACCCGTGGCTGGATCGCGTCGATCTGCTCCCGCGAGGCGAGCCCGTCGGGCCCGCGGGCGTCGATCCCGGCGTCGAGCTGGTCGAAGAGGCCGGCCACCCGGACCATGAAGAACTCATCGAGGTTGGAGGCGTAGATCGAGCAGAACCTGACCCGCTCGAGCAACGGGACCTCAGGGTCCTCGGCCAGCTCGAGCACCCGCTGATTGAAATCGAGCCAGGAGAGCTCGCGGTTGAAGTAGAGGCCCGGATCGTCGATCGGCCAATCGTACTGGCGCACCCCTGCCCGCTTCCCAGCCTCAGGCGGCCCGGGAAGTGGCTTGCTCGCCGGCGACGTGATCGGCGAGAGCGCGCCGGTAACCGCCGGCGAGTTGCTCGAGCGCCCGCTCCCAGGAGCGAGTGGCGGCGTTGCGCACGGCCGCGTCGCCGAGCCGGGTCCGCAGCGCGGGAGAGGAAGCGAGCTGCAGCACCGCACCGGCAAGGTGATCGGCGTCGGGGCGGCAGAGGATGCCGGTGTGGCGGTTCTCGATCAGCGCCGCGGGTCCGCCTTCGCCGACGGCGACCACGGGCAGGCCGCTGGCGCCGGCCTCGAGCACGACCTGACCGTAGGTGTCGGTGCGCGAGCAGAAGAGGAAGAGGTCGGCGCTGGCGTAGGCGCGGGCGAGGTCCTCGCCGTCGAGCCAGCCGAGGAAGGTCGCGCGCTCGCCGAGCCTGGAGCGCAGATCCCCCTCCTCCGGACCGCCACCGGCGAGCAGCAGGTGCAGGCGGGGATCGGCGTGGCGCGCCCGCAGGAAGCTCTCGGCAAGCAGATCCACGCCCTTCTCGCGGGTCAGGCGCCCGGCGTAGAGAACCCGCAGCTCGCCCGGGTGGGCGCTGCGCTCGGCCTTGCCAGGCGTAAAGCGGGTCACGTCGACGCCGCGCTCCCAGCGATCGATGCGGCCCTCCTCCGCGCCGAGGCCGAGCAGCGAGCGGTCGGCCGCCGGGCTCGGCGAGAAGACCCGCGAAGGCGCGGTGTAGAAGGCGCCGAGCGCCGCTGTGGAGATCGCCTCGAGCCCTCCGTCGCCGCTGCGCAGGCCGGCGTAGGTGGCGAGCTCGGTGTGGTAGCTGGCGACGAGTGGCGTGCCCGAGACCCGGCTCAGCAACGAAGCGGCGATCCCAGCCGGGCCGGGAGCGGTCACGTGGACCAGGTCGTAGCGCCCCTCGGCGAGCGTTTCGGCCAGATCGGGCAAGCCGGGGACGCCCAGGGTCATGCCCTCGTAAAAGGGGACGCGCAGGGAGGTGGCCGCCGGCAGGCGGCGGTCCACCCAGGGGTCGGTGCCGACGACCTCGATCTCGAAGCCGGGTACGCCGCGCTCGCGGATCTGCTCGATCGTGTGGGTGACGCCGTGCATGGCCTCGATCCCGTCGGCGATCAGGGCGACCCGCGGGCGCTCATCAGAGCGCCCCGCCAGCTTTGCCTTCTCGGCGCCGAGGAAGACGGTCGGCGGCGCGTAGGGAATCGCCGGCAGCAGGGCCGCGAAGAGGCCGCTGATCGCGCCCGGCAGCTCGCCGCTCGTCACCGCTTTCGTCCCCTGCTCGACCGCGACGCGCAGGCGGCGGTCGTGGACACGGCGGGCACGGCGGTAGAGGTCGGCGTGCGAGAAGTCCTCGGCCTGGAGATGTTCGATCAGGGCGCGCCCGCGCAGCTCGATCCCGATCGAGCGCAGCCAGGAGTCGAGCAGGGCACGGGCGTCGTCGGGGCCGATGTCGGCCGCGATCGCCCCCTCGCGAGCGGAGCCCTGGCCAACCACGCGCTGGGCGATCTTCAGCACCGCGGCGGGATCCGGATCGCCGCCTTCTGCCGCCGCCGAATCGAGCACCAGCGCCCGGGTCGCGAGCGCCATCGCCGCATGGGCCCATTTGGCGGCACTGCCCTGCTCTCCACAGGCCTCGGCCTCGCCCTGGCGGAGCCGGACAAGAAACTCTTCCGGCGTGGATGCGGACGGCACCTCGGTGTAGGTGCGGCCGATGTCCACGCCGGCGTGATCGTCGGAGCCACCGATCCCTGTGCTGCCGTGCGTCTCGACGTAGACGACCGCGGGCATGTTCAGCTCCGCCGCCCGTGATCCGTTGCGCACCTCCCAGATCGGGAAGAGCTCGGCGAGGCGACGCCGGTGCCGCGCGGTCAGTGGCGCCGCGACGTTGTAGAAGGGATGGGCCAGAGCGCAGGCGATCTCGTTCTGGTGAAGGTATGCGGCGCAGGCCTCGAGGTCGCCGGCGTTCGCCTGCAGCCACTCGTGGTCCCCGGGAGTGATCCCGTAGCAGAGGACGTGAACCGCCTGGGGCTCGCCGGCGAAGCGGGCGGTCAGCTCCTCGGAGACGAAGCAGTCGGGACGGCTGGCCAACTCGAGGCAACCGTCGATCGTGTCGTGATCGGTGATCGTGACGAAGTCCATCCCCCGCCGCTTCGCCAGTTCGTAGACCTCCTGCGGCGGGGTCGCGCACTCAGGCAGTCCCAGTGAGCGCTGGACCCCGAGCCTCGAGAGCTGCGAGGCGGTGGAGTGGCAATGCATGTCAACTCGGGAAGTCATCGATGCCTTCCTCTCTCTATCTCTCAGTTCCCCTCCAGATTCGCCCCTGTGCAGGGAAAACTTGTGAACCAACCGAGATCAGGCAGTGAACATCCAGTGAAGGGCGCGCTCCAGGGCGGTCCAAATGTCCGCATCGTCTCGCCACAGCTCGGTGAACTGGCGATAGAGGAGCTCGCGCCTGGTGCGGAGGAGATCCTGCAACGACTCGATGCCCACCGTGCGGGGCAGCATCACGTCGCAGTCGTGGATGTCGCCGAGCACACCTTGCAGGCGCTTGGCGGCGTCGCGGGCGGCCCTGGCCTCGGGACCAAGGCAGGGACCGACGATCTCCAGCAGGTAGCGCAATCGCTTCGCGGCGATGCGCATGTCGTGCTGTGTCGTCGTCGCCGACGGCTCCAGTGCCGCCGGGGCGAAGGAGCGCAGCTCCTCGAGCCGGGTGAGCACGATCCGGACCGCGTTGGGACGCAGCGGCTCCGCCGGGTCGAGGCCCTCGACCTTGCGTGCCTTCACGTCTTCGCCGCCTTGACCAGCTTGCCCAGGCGCCGCCGCAGCTTCTTCAGGCGCTTGCGCTGGACATAGGGAGCGAGGTCGTCGTTGGCCTGCCGCTGCTCCTCCCGCAGTCCCTCGATCAGAGCCTCCACAGCAGGGCGATCGGCCTCCGTGGCCTCGCTCGCGAAGCTCGCCAAGAACTCGATCGCGACGTCGCGGTCACGGCGCTCGCCGAGCGCGTCGGCGAGCGCCTTGACTCGCTTCAACGCCTTGCGGTGGCGCTTCGTCGGAAAGCACGGCTCGAAGACCTCGAGCGCCGCACGCAGGCGACGGGTCGCCACCCGCATGTCGTGCAGCTTCTCGATGTCACCGGTGTCGAGGACCCCGTCAGAGTGCTCGAACACCTCGGCCACCCGCACCTCGACAACCCTCGCCGCCACCTGCCCGAACCGCTCCTCGCAATCGAGCCCAGGTACGTCCCTTGCACGCGCCACGCACTCAGCCTAGAGCCATCCGGTAGGGGTGGAACGTCTTGCACTTTTTTTGCGGCGACGATTGCGGACAGTCGCACGCTGTCTTCAAAAAAAGTTAAGTGGAACCCCTACCGGATGGCTCTAGGCAGCGAGCCGCGCCGGTGAGGAGCCGTTGGCGTTGCCGTTGAGCTGGTCGAGGATGACGCCCTCGCGCAGTCCGCCCTTGCCGATCTGCAGCGGCTGACCGAGCAGCTCCGAGAGCTTCTCCAGCAGCAACACACCGGTGGCCAGGATCCGCACCCGTTCCGGGTCGAGCTCGAAGCGCCGTGCGACGTCGGCGGCGGGATCTCCGCAGAGCACCCGGACCCCCCGCTCCAGCGTCTCGTACTCCAGCACCGCCCCGACCAGGCGGCGCAGCGAGGTCGCGCTGCCGCCGACCGCGACCGCCTGAACCGGCTGCTCGACCTCGACCCCGGTGAAGAGGTCGTCGATCCGATCGCGGATCTTGCGAATCTCCGCCGCCGAGGGCGGGTCGGAGGCGATCAGCTCGTCGGCCAGAACGCCGGAGCCGACGCGCCAGGAGCGAACCTCCTTCACGCCCCCCGGAACCGTGCCGAGGATGATCTCGGTCGAGCCACCGCCCACGTCGACCACGCCGACCAGACCCTCGACTGGATGGCCAAGCGTTTTCGTCGCGCCGATGAAGGAGAGTCGCCCCTCCTCGTCGTCGCTGAGGATGTCCACGGGCACACCGGCCGCCTCGCCTATCTCGGCGGCTACCCCCTGACCGTTCGAAGCTTCACGCACCGCCGCCGTCGCCACGGCCCGGATCGTCTCCGCCCCCAGCTCCCGCGCCAGGCGAACCTGCGTGGCAACGACCTCCGCGACCTCAGCCGCCTTCTCCTCCGGAATCGCCCCCGAATCCCGGATCGCCTTGTTGATCCGCGTGTAGGCGCGCTGCTCCATCACCTTCTTCAACTGCCCGTCCACAGGTTCCGCCACGAGCAAGCGCGTCGTATTCGACCCGATATCTATGGCGGCGCAGAGCATCCCGAGCGTGGTCCCAATCTTCCCAGAAGCGACGGACCTCAATCCCATGCGGAAGCGGAGTTCGATTTCGCACCTTGACAAGCGGTCTATCAATCAGCATAGGATGGGCACTTATGACTGTTAGGAATCTCTTGTTCAAACACCAGTATCTGAACGGGGTGTAATTATGTCTTTGCTAGATGGATTGTTCGGTGTGCCGAAGGCGAGCGGCGACAGCGGCAGCGAAGTGATCAAGGCGCGCGAGTTCGACATCACCCAGTACGGCAAGAAGCTCACGGTGCTGATCGCCGTCCTCGTCCCGGCAATCGTCGCCGCGCTGAAAGCGCTCGGCGTCAAGGAAATCTCAGAGACGATGGTGATTGCTTCGCTTGCGGTCACCGCGATCGCGGTCTTCTGCGCCACCCTCCTGATGGCGGTCGACATGCTCTCCAGGGCGCTCGTTACCCGTCAACCCAAACCAACATCCCCTCCGGCCAAGGCAAGCGGTGCCAACGACGACGACGAGCTGGACCCAGACACCGTGCGGGTCGAAAAGACGACCGAAACTCGCCTCTCTCGAGCCTAGCCGCCGTGCGCGCCCCGGCGGGAGGGAGCACGGCGGCGCTCCATCCATCCTCTCCACTCGACGGGATCGAGAACATCGTCGTCCTGATGATGGAGAACCGCTCCTTCGATCAGATGTTGGGCTACCTGACGAAGGCCGGGATGCCGAAGGTGAACGGGCTCAGCGGGGGTGAGGTCAACTACGACGCGAACGGCAAGCCCTACCCGTCCTACGCCTTCGCCGCGGGCGAAACCGCCTTCCGCCTGCCTGGCAAAGACGTCAAGGCGCTTGACCCCTGCCATTCACCGAGCTGTGTCGAGGAACAACTCGCCGCCGGTAACAGCGGCTTCGTCAAGAACTTCATCAAGGAGAAGAACCCACCGCCGGACAAACGCAAGATCGTCATGGGCCACTACACGGCCGAGCAGCTCCCGGTCTATGACTTCCTCGCCCGCAACTACTGCGTCTGTGACGCCTGGCACTCCTCGATTCCCGGCGACACCTGGCCCAACCGGCTCTTCGCGCTCGCCGGGACCGACGCGCCCGAACCGGTCGGCCACGAGCCCGACCGGCTGCGGCGCTTCCTGCGCTGGGCGGCCGGCGTCCCCTTCGTCAAGGGCCTGGGCAAGGCGCCCATCTTCGAGGTCGAAGCCTTCACCCGGCAGCTGCGCGACCGGGACTGGCGCTGGTACTCGCACGACCCGGCAACCCTGCGCGCCGCCGACGGCGCCTACCGGAACTTCCGCAAGCTGAACCGGGACAACTTCGCCTTCTTCGACCGCAGGAAGGTGAGCGTGCTGACCGAGGCGCTCGAGTCGCAGATCGTCGGCCACAACAGCTTCCTCGACGACGCCGCGGCCGGCACGCTGCGGCCGGTCTCCTGGATCGACCCCAACTTCTTCGACCTCAGGGTCCTCGACCCCAATTCCGACGACGACCACCCGCCCTCCGACGTGCGTGCCGGCCAAGCCCTGGTGCTCGAGGTCTACGAGGCGCTGGTCAACGGTCCGCAGTGGGAGAACACGATGCTGGTCATCACCTACGACGAGCACGGTGGCTTCTACGACCACGTCGAGCCACCCGCGGCCCCGGCCGACGAATCGGGACGCAAGACCCTCGGCGTTCGCGTCCCGGCGCTCGTCGTCGGTTCGCGGGTGCGCAAAGGCGTCTGCAAGGAGACGCTCGAGCACACCGCCCTGCCGAAGACGATCCTCAGCCGCTTCGCCCCCCAGCCCGCGGAGCTGGCCCTGGCCCAGATGCCCCCCAGCGTGCGAAAGGCCCGCGATCTGAGCGGGGTGCTGCTCGGTTCGCCACGGGACGACATCCCCGACCATGCCTTCCTGCACGAGAAGATCGACGCCTGGCGAGACAGGGCACGGCGTGACCACCGCGCCGAGGGGCCCCGATCGCCGGCCTCCGAAGGCGCGGGACAACCGCTTGTCCTGCATGACTTCCAGGATGAATTCGCCCAGTTCGCCCTGGCGATGCGGGACCTGGGCCTGCCGCCCGGGCAGCCTTAGCGGGGCGGCGTCAACGAGCCGGTGGCGCCTGCTCGGGGTGCGACGCGTCCTCGAACTCGCGGAAGAGCCCGGTGACGACGAAGGCGACCTGCTCGCCGATATCGACGGCGTTGTCGCCGATCCGCTCGATCGCCCGGGCGGCTAGCAACATCGTCATCGCCCACTCCCGGGAGTCGGGGTCGTCGCCGATCTCCAGCGCCAGGCGGAAGCACTCGCGATTGAGGTTGTCGACCACGTCGTCCTGGCGGACCAGGTCGCGCGCCATCTCGACGTTGCGTTCCTCGAAGGCGCGCTTCGATTGGCTGATCAGCGTACGCGCCTGCTGGCCCATGGTCAGGATCAGCTTCACCATCTCCTCGTCGGCCGGCGGCTCGTTGCCGGTCAGCGGGATCATCTTGCAGATGTTCACGCACTGGTCGCCCATCCGCTCGACGTTCTTCAGCACGTGCAGCAGGGCCGAGATCAGGCGCAGGTCGGTTGCCACCGGCGACTGCGTCGCGAGCAGCGTGATCAACGCCTGATGCACCTCCAGGTAGCGGCCGTCGATGCGATCGTCGTCGGCGATGACGATCTGGGCGAGCTCGACGTCTTGGTGCTCGACCGTTTCGAGCGTGCGCCCCAGCGCCGCACTGGCCAAGTCGAGCCCGCCGAGAGCGCTGGCCTCGAGCTGCTCCAATTCCTCCTGATAGTGGACCCGCGTCTGCTCGGCCATCTGGACCCCTAGCCGACTTTGCCGGAGACGTAGTCCTCGGTGCGCTGGTCGGCCGGGTTGGTGAAGATCCTCTCGGTCTCGTCGTACTCGACCAGCCTGCCCCAGCGGTTGTCCTCGTCGGCGTCGAGCTCGACCATCAGGAAGGCGGTCCGGTCGGAGACGCGCGCCGCCTGCTGCATGTTGTGGGTGACGATCACGATCGAGAAGTCCTTCTTCAACTCGATCATCAGGTCCTCGATCTTCCCGGTCGAGATCGGATCGAGCGCCGAGCAGGGCTCGTCCATCAGGATCGTGTCGGGGTTCACCGCGATGCAGCGGGCAATGCAGAGGCGCTGCTGCTGGCCGCCGGAGAGGCCGAAGGCGTTGTCGTCGAGGCGGTCCTTGACCTCATCCCAGAGCGCCGCTCCACGCAGGGCCTCCTCGACGGTACTGTCGAGATCGTCCTTTTCGCCGAGGATGCGGGGGCCGAAGGCGACGTTGTCGTAGATCGACTTCGGGAAGGGGTTCGGTTTCTGGAAGACCATCCCGATCAGCTTGCGGACCTGGACCGGGTCGACCGTCGGGCCATAGAGGTCCTCGCCGTGGTAGAGCAGCTCGCCCTGCACTTCCGCCCCGGGGATGAGGTCGTTCATCCGGTTGAGGCAGCGCAGCAGGGTGCTCTTGCCGCAGCCGGAGGGGCCGATCAGCGCCGTCACGTCGTTGCGGTGGATGTCCATCGAGATGTCGCGGACAGCGGTCACGCCGCTGTAGTGGACCCCGGCGCCCTTCAGCTCGAAGACCTTCTCCCGCTTGCCCGCGGCGCCGTGGCGAAACTCACCGGGCCGGACCGCGATCGCCGCACGCTCCGCCGCCGCTTCCCGACTGGAGCGCCCGGTTTCGGCTCTGCTCTCGTCCTGGGCCATCTTCTCGCTCACTCTATTCCCCTTACCACCGCTGCTCGTAACGATTTCGTAGCCAGATCGCGACCGAGTTCATCGCCAGCAGGACGACGAGCATCACGATGATGCCCGCCGCAGCAAGCGCCTGGAACTCCTCCTGGGGGCGCGTCGCGTAGTTGTAGATCTGCACCGGCAGCGCCGTATAGCCGCCGCTGAGGGGCTCCGGATCGAAGGTCACGAACGCCGCGGCGCCGACGAGCAGCAGCGGCGCTGCCTCCCCCAGGGCTCGCGAGACGGCGAGGATGATCCCGGTGATGATTCCGGGGATCGAGGCGGGTAGCACCTGACGGCGAATCGTCTGCCACTTGGTCGCGCCGAGGGCAAGCGAGCCCTGGCGGATCGAGTCGGGCACGGCGCGGATCGCCTCGCGGGCGGCGATGATCACCATCGGCAGCACCAGCAGCGCCAGGGTGAGCGAGCCCGCAGCGAGGACGAAGCCGAGGTCGAGCGGCCCCCGCACGACGAAGCCCAGCCCGAGGATTCCGTAGATGATCGCGGGGACCGCGGCGAGGTTCTGGATATTGACCTCGATCAGGCGGTTCCACCAACGGGTCTTGTCGGCGTACTCCTCCAGGTAGAGCGCGGCGCCAACCCCGATCGGCACGACAAAGAGGATCACGCCGGCGATCAGCTCGAGGGAGCCGATGATCGCCGGGCGGAAACCCGCGTTCTCGGGGCGAATCGACGATGGCCCGTTGGTGAAGAGATCGAGGCTGAACGCCGGGGCCCCTTTGACGAAGGCCTGGACGAGCAGGGCGATCAAGCCCGCCAGGGCGATCAGGATCGCCAGCAGAAGCAGCCCCGCGAAGACCATGTTGCGGATCACGTCTCCCCGCGGCTGGTTGCTCAGCATCGCCCGCGTCGTCGCCTGGGCGCCGGCAACCGCCAGGCGATTACGCGGCGCGGCCGCCCCCGACTCCACCATCACTCGTAGACCTCGCGGTACTTGCGGACCAGCCTGATGCTGATCACGTTCATCGCCAGGGTGAGCAGGAAGAGCAACGTGCCGACCGCAAAGACCGACTTGTAGCTGATCGAGCCGGCCGGAATGTCGCCGGTCGCGGTGACGGCGATGTAGGAGGTCATCGCCTGGATCGGCTCGACCGGGTTGAGGGTGAAGTTGGGGGTCGATCCACCGGCAAGAAGGACGATCATCGTCTCGCCGAGGGCGCGTGAGATCGCCAGCACGATCGAGGCGACGATGCCCGAGAGCGCCGCCGGAAAGACGACCCTGGTCGACACCTCCATCCTCGTCGCGCCCATCGCGTAAGCCCCTTCGCGCAACCCACGCGGGACAGAGGACATCGCGTCCTCGGAGATCGAGGCGATGATCGGGACGATCATCAGGCCGATGCCAAGCCCGGCGGCAAGCGCCATGAACGGCTTGCCGACCGCGCCGCCGAAGAGGTCACCGGGCCAGAGCGGCTGGATGATCTGCGGCAGGATGAAGGTGACGGCGAAGAAGCCGATCGCCACGGTCGGGATGCCGGCAAGGATCTCGAGAGTCGGCTTGAGCGTCTTGCGCACCCGTGGCGACGCGTACTCGCTGAGGTAGATCGCCGACCCGAGGCCAATCGGAATTGCGAACAACATCGCCCAGAGGGTGACGCTGACGGTGCCGGCGACGGTCGCCAGCACGCCGAAGCTGGGCGGCTCGAACTGAGGCGTCCAGTCGGTCCCGAAGAGGAAGTCGCCGATCGGGACGACTTCGAAGAAGCCGATCGTCGGTCCGATCAGGATGACGACGATCGCCGTCGTCGTCAGCACCGAGAGGATGCCGCAGAGCGCAAGGACGCCCTGGATCGCCTTCTCGCCGTAGCGGCGGCCAGACGCCTGGAGCCGGCCGGGGGGACCCCCGGCCGGCTCCAGAGTCGTCTCGCCGCCAGCGCCGATCACGAGCCGCGGATGGCGCTAGACGCCGGCCTTTTCCGCTGCCGCTTCGGACTCTTCCAGCTGCTCGTCGGTCAAGGGCACGAAGCCGACCGCTTCGGCAATGCCGTTGACGTTCGCGAGGTAGTAGTCGACGAACGCCCTGACCTCCGGCTTTTTCAGCGCCGCGTCGCTCGGGTAGATGAGCAGCGGCCGGCTGAGCGGCGCGTAGGAGCCGTCCTGGGCCGTTTCGACCGAGGGGCCGACGCAGCCTTTGCCGTTGTCGACTTCCAGCGCTTTCAGCTTGCCTTCGTTCTCGGTGTAGTAGGAGAAGCCGGCGTAGCCCATGCCGCCGGGAGCGCCCTCGACGCCGGTCACGGTGGCGTTGTCGTTCTCGCCGACGTTGTTGTAGTCCTTGCGGGTGGCGCCCTCTTCACCGTTGATTTCCTCGGTGAAGTAGTCGAAGGTGCCGGAGTCGGTGCCGGGGCCGAAGAGCGCCAGCTCCTCGTCGAATTCCTCGCTCAGGCCGGGAATTTCATTCCAGTTGGAGAGCTTCGAGTCGGGGCCCCAGACGGCGCTGAGCTGGTCGACGGTGAGGCAGCTGACCGGGTTTTCGTTGTTGATCATCACGGTCAGAGCGTCGGTGGCGACGTGAACGTCCTCGTAGCCGATCCCGCCCTTCTTGCAGGCTTCTTCCTCTTCGGGCTCGATCGCGCGCGAGGCGTCGCTGATGTCGGTTTCGCCGGCGCAGAATTTTTCGAAGCCGCCGCCGGTGCCCGCGGTCCCGACGGTCACCTTGACGTCCGGGTTTTCCGCCTGGAATTCCTCGGCGATCGCTTCGGTGAGGGGCGCAACCGTGCTCGATCCGTCGATGCGGATGGAGCCCGAAAGATCGCCGCCGCCACTGCCGCTCGCGTCGTCATCGCTGCTGCCGCACGCCGCTACCCCGAACGCCAGCACAGCGACGGAAGCGACGACCATGAGCCACCTAGAGCTAGTCACTCTGTCTCCTTCTCGTTTGTTCACTCCGGCCGCCGACCTGAACAGGCCGACTTCGCCGCCAGCCTCGCAGCGGCTCCGTGACAGCTTGTTACTCGCCTGTATCGCGGATGTGAAAAAGATGTAAAAGCGAGAAACGGCCTGTTACGCGGCCGTGAGATCGCCGTGCACCGGCGCCAGGTCCGCTGCCGGCGCGGCCTCGGGAGCGGCCTGAGCGGCGCCGTCGACCGGCTCGGGGTCGAAGCGATAGCCGACGCCGAAGTGGGTGTGGATGTAGCCCCAGCCGGGCGAGAGCTTCTCCAGCTTCTGGCGCAGCTTGCGGATGAAGACGTCGACCGAACGATCGCCGTGAGCCATGGCGTAACCCCAGACGCGCTGGTAGATCGCCTCGCGCTCGAGCACCTGGCCCTTTGAGTCGGCGAGGAGCTGGAGCAGCTCGAACTCGCGCCTGGTCAGGTCGAGGCTTACTTCGCCGACGAAGGCCTGGAAGCGATCGGAGCGGATCGCCAGCTCGCCGGCCACCAGCGGGCCGGTTTCGGCCTGCGGGCGAGCGCGGCGGCGTCGGCGCGAGACGGCTTCGAGGCGGGCGATCGCCTCTTCGGGATGGCATGGCTTGGTGATCCAGTCGTCGATCCCAAGCCGCAATCCACGGACCCGCTGGGCGACGGTCGAGCGGCCGGTGCAGACGACCACGCCGAGGTCGGGGAGCATCCCGCAGATCCGCTCCAGGTAGGACCAAGAATCGTCGCCGAGCACGGCCGGGTCGACCAGCAGGGCGTTCAGCTTCATCGCCACCATCTCCTCCGGCGGGATGGCTCCACCAAGGGTGCGCTGCTGCCAGCCAGCCGCTTCGGTGCGCTTGGCCAGCACGGTCACGAAGCCGCTGTCGTTGTCGATAACCGCGAGCCTGATGGTCTGCTGAGAGTTCACGGTGAGGGGTCCAGCACCAAGAGTGTATTCACACCCGCCGTCGGACCGCTGGAGGAAATCCCTGCTTTCACAGCTTTTTCACAACTCGAAACGCGCAATTTGCGAAATCGCTGCCAAAAACCGTCTCCAAGCCTTATCGGAATGTTCACCGAGAGCCGACGCATCGGGGGCAAGATGAAGTCCTCACGAGACTCCTCTCTCGTCGCAAACGGCCCACCTGCCCTGGGCCGTTTGCATTCCTAGGAGCCCCCAGACCCCCGGGGCTCCTAGGACGTTCTAAAAAGTGGCGGGACGAAGCCCGGTCGCGATGATCAGGAGGATCGCGACGCCTGCCGCGTAGCGGTAGTAGACGAACGGGGCGTAGGAGGCGGTGCGGAGGAGACGGAGGAGGAAGGCGATCGCCAGGTAGCCGGAGATCGCGGCGGCGACGGTGCCGACGATCATCGGACCGGCGACCCCGCTCGGCAAGCCGTCGTGGATCGCGCTTGCCGCCTTGAAGACGGTCGCGCCGGCAACGGCTGGGATCAGCAAGAGAAAGGAGAAGCGCGCGGCGCTGTCGCGGTCGAGGCCGAGATAGCGGGCGGCGGTGATCGTTATGCCCGAGCGTGAGGTGCCAGGAGCCAGCGCCAGGACTTGGGCGAGGCCGATGTACCAGCCGTCCTTGATCGAGGACTGATCGAGCGTCTTGCGCTGCGGCAGGCGATCGGCATAGAGCAGGAGGGCACCGAAGACGATCAGCTGGATGGCGATCATCCAGGGCTCCCCCAGATGCTCGTCGATGAAGCCGGAGCCAAGCCCACCGAAGATCACGGCGGGCACGGTACCGACCGCGATCGCGATCGAGAGGCGCTGGTCGGGGGTCTCGATCGCCCGCTGCCTCACAGCCTCGACGAAGCCACGGGTCAGGGAGACGACCTCGCGCCGGAAGTAGGCGATCGCCGCGACCAGCGTGCCGGCGTGCAGGGCCACGTCGAAGGTCTTGTTGAACTCCGGGTGGTCGAGCAGGAACGTGTAGTCCTGCAGCCAGGGGACGATGATCAGGTGGCCCGAGGAGGAGATCGGCAGGAACTCGGTCAGCCCCTGGACGATCCCCAGCAGCAGGGCCTCTAGCTCAGACATGGCGGCGCATCCTATGGGAGAGGGTCAAGGGAATCTGAAGCTTCCGATAGATTTCCCGGCGTGATCAACCCCTCGCGCACCCATCGCATCGCTGCCGCTCTTTTCGCCGCGCTGACGATGCTGTTGCTTGTGGTGCCCGGAGCGCTGGCCGAGAACGGGGAGGGGTTGGCTGGGCGTGTCACCGACAAGACGGTGACGTTCTTCTGCTTTGGGGTGATTGCATTCTTTGCCGTGCTGGTCATCGTGCTGTCGCTGATCCAGGGCCGGCTCGAGAAGCGCAAGGAAATGCGCCAGCACACGCTCAACCGCCTCGGCTAGTCCAGCCGGAAGCCGGTCAATAGGCGTTTCTCGGTCTCGCCCTCGATCTTGGCGGCGACTTCGACCTTGCCCTCCAGCGGGGTGTCGCGGATCTTGGTCGCCAGCAGGTCGTCGACCTGGAAGATGCCGGCTGAGTTGTTGAGCTCGATCTCGATCCGCACCGGCCGCTCCTCCCCCGCCTCGATCCGAACCTCGTCGATCGCCGCCGCGGAAATCGAGTGGATCCCCTCCTGCCCGGCTTCCAGAGGCAGGCGCGTACGGCCCTGAGCCATATCGAGCGCATCGGCCACCCGAACCACGCCAGCTTCCAGCGTGTAGGGCTGCCCACGGCGCCGGTGCCCGATGATCGCGTGCAGGATCTCAGCGGCCACGATCGTCCGCTTCGGCTCCTTATACGACTCGGCGAGCAACCTCTCCAGCGCGCCGTTCGCAAGAAAAAGGCTGTAGGCCTCGTGGTCTGCTCGGTGGATCGACATGCCGACGTCATGCAGCAACGCCCCACCGGCGACCACCACCTCCGCATCCCGATCCGACATCCCGTGATCGGCGACGACCGCCGGCTCCACCCCGGCCTTGACCAGCAAGCGCAGCAATCGCAGGGCGATGTTGAGCACGATCTGCGTATGCACCCAGGAGTGGTCCGACATCCCGAGCCGTTCAGCGTGCACCTGGGCCATGTACCACCAGGCCCGCACCTGCTCGTCCCCGTTCACCGCGCTCAAGAACTGCTCGAGCTTCCGGTTCCCCCGCGTCGGCGCCCGCACTTTCGCCTCCGCGATCGCCTCTGCTGGCGGCTTGCGACTGGGTCCTTGCGGATCCGGCGCGGGGACGGCCTCCTCGCTCATACCCGCATCGTAGAAAGGGGGTCGGATCAGCCGCAGATGGGCCAGGGGCTGGAGCCGGACTGGGCGTAGAGCAAGGCCGCACGGTAATCCTGCTCTTCCTCGGGGGCCGCGGCAGGGTCACCCGAGCCGCCGACGGACGCCCAGGTTTCGAAGCTGAACTGGTACTTGCCTCTGTAGCTGCCATCGGAAGAGACAGCCGTGGGGTTCCCCCCGGACTCGCACGATGCGATCGCATCCAGCGTCGATTGGGAGACGCCGCCCGGCAGGCTGGCGAAGGCTTCCTCTCGTTCGCGCTCGATGCGCGCCCTGCGGGCGGCCCGGATGCGACGAGCCGCCTGGCGCATCTCGGTGCGCAGGCTGTGACCTGACTTCATCCAGGCCGGAGCTTCGGCCGGTACGGCGTCGGCCAGGCCGATCCGGGTTGGGGCTTGTCCGTCGGGTGCCGCGAAGGCCACCGCCGGGACGGCTAGCGCCATGAGCAGGACAAGAACGGAATATGTGCGTTTTGCAAGCAAGCGCGGAACCGTGGCGGGGTTCCGGGCGCCGCAAAGTGATCGCGCTCACAGAGCTCACGTAGTGCGTGCTGATCCGCACTAGTGCAGGCGTGAATCGCTGGTCCCAACGTTGGTCGATGAAAGCGATCATGCGGTGAAACCCGCGATCATCCGCGCATCGACGGCCAACCCCCCACCTCGCGCCTGCTGCTCGCCTGCCCGGACCAGCCCGGTCTGATCGCCGCGGTCAGCGGCTTCCTCGCCGACGCGGGCCGCAACATCGTCGACGCCGATCAGCACTCCAGTCGCGAGGGGCGCTTCTTCATGCGGATGGCCTTCGACCCGGCTCCCGACGACGAGCGAGAGGCGCTCTACCGCCGTTTCGAGGAGGAGATCGCCAAGCCGCTGCGGATGGAGCACCACTTCGCCGAGTCGAGCGAGCGCAAGCGGGTGGCGATCATGGTCTCGCGCGAAGACCACTGCCTCTCCGACCTGCTCTGGCGCTGGCGCAGCGGCGAGCTGGGCGCCGACGTCGTCGCGGTCGTCTCCAACCACGCCGACCACGCCGACCAGGTCGCCTCGCTGGGCCTCCCCTACCACCACGTGCCGGTCGAAGCGGGAAACCGCGAGGCGGCCGAGAAGCGGGTCCTGGACCTGCTCGGCGGCGAGATCGACCTGCTCGTCCTCGCCCGCTACATGCAGATCCTCTCGGCGGACCTCCTGCGCGGTCTGGACGCGCCGGCGATCAACATCCACCACAGCTTCCTCCCCGCCTTCGTCGGCGCCGATCCCTACGCCCGCGCGCACGAGCGCGGCGTCAAGCTGATCGGCGCCACCGCGCACTACGTCACCGAGGAGCTCGACGCCGGCCCGATCATCGACCAGGACGTGACCCGGGTCAGCCATCGCGACGAGGTCAACGACCTGATGGGAATCGGGCGGGACGTCGAGAGGCTGGTCCTCGCCCGCGCCGTCAAGGCCCACCTCGACGACCGCGTCCTCCTCGACGGAGATCGCACCATCGTGTTCTAGATGAAGCTTTGTGCCCCCTTGAGGGGCCACAAGGCTTCATCAGCAGACTGGCTGGCTGGCCAGTTTTCGCGTATGGTGGGGTCGATGGAGCAGGCGACGCTCTCCCGTCCCCCCGCGGCGCTGGCGCCGGCGCGGTTCCCGCCCGGCACGAGGCTGCCGGCCTTCGCCCAAATCGGCCTCTATGCGCGCGATCCGCTCGGCTTCCTGATCCGCTACCAGCGGCGCTACGGCGACGTTTTCACCATCTCCTTCCCCTTCTACAAGCGGCTCGTCTACGTCGCCGAGCCGGCGCTGGTCAAAGAGCTCTTCACCACGCCGCCCGAGCAGGCGCACGCCGGCGAGGCCAACGCGACGGTGCTGGAGCCGGCGCTCGGGCCGAATTCCGTGCTCACCCTCGACGAGGCGCCCCACATGCGCCAGCGCAAGCTGCTGCTGCCCCCCTTCCACGGCGAGCGAATCGAGCGCTACGGCGAGCTGATCCGCGAGGTGACCCTGAGCGAGATGGAGAGCTGGCCGGTAGGCGAGCCGTTCGCGCTGCGCCCGCACACGCAGCGGATCACCCTGGCGGTGATCATGCGCGCCGTCTTCGGCGTCCACGACGAGGAGCGCTTGGTCCGCTTCGAGCATCTGATCGAGAACTTCGCCGGGCGCCTCAGCATGGTCACCGCCCTCCCGCCCCTGCGTCGCGACCTCGGCCGCTGGAGCCCCTGGGCTCGTTTCCTTGCCGCCCGGGCGGCGCTCGATGCCTTCATCTACGAGGAGATCGCCCTGCGTCGGGCAGAGCTGAATCACCGCGAGGGAGCAGGCGAGGATGTCCTCTCGCTGCTGATGGCGGCGCGCCACGAGGACGGCAGCCCGATGAGCGACGCGGAACTGCGCGACGAGCTGGTCACGATCCTCGGCGCCGGCCACGAGACCACCGCGACCGGCCTCGCCTGGGCGATGGAGCGCCTGCTGCGCAACCCGGAGGTGCTCGCGCGGCTGCGCGAGTCGCTCGACGCCGGCGACGAATACCTCGACGCGACCATCAAGGAGACGTTGCGGACGCGGCCGGTCATCGTCGACGTGGCGCGCAAGCTGACCGCGGCGAAGGCGATCGGCGGCTACGAGCTGCCGGCCGGGACCTTCGTGATGGCGGCGATCGCCGCTCTGCACTATCGCGAGGACCTCTTTCCCGATCCGGACGAGTTCCGGCCCGAGCGCTTCATCGAGGACAAGGCCGATACCTACGCCTGGATTCCCTTCGGCGGCGGCGTGCGCCGCTGCATCGGCGCCGCCTTCGCCGAATACGAGATGCGGATCGTGCTGCGGGCGATCCTCGAACGGGCCGAGCTGAGCACCCCCGATCCGAAGCCGGAAAAGGTCAAGGTCCGCAACATCACCCTCGCCCCCGGCAAGGGGACGCGGGTCAGACTGAATCGGCCGCTGTACCGACCTCCGCTTCGGCCTGCTCCCACTGCTCGTAGAGCTCCGCCACAGCCCGCTTAGCCGCCGCGTGCCGCGCTTCCGCGCGTTCGGCCCGGCCCGGGCTGGCCCAGGCCTCCGGGTCCGAGAGCTCCTCCTCCAGCTTGCGCAGATCCGCCTCGGCCTGCTCGATCCGCTCGGCCAGGCGGCCGGCCTTCCGCGCCGCCCTCTTCGCCTCGCGGCCGGCGTTGCGGCCGCCGGCTGACGGCGGCGCCGGCCTGGCGACCTGCGTCGCCGCCTCCGCTGCGGCTTCGCGTTCGTCGCGCTCGCGCTGGTAGGTCGCCCAACCGCTCTGGTGACTGCTCAACTCGCCGTCCTCGCAAACGAGGGTGCGGGTGCCGACCGCCTCGAGCAGGGCGCGGTCGTGGGAGACCAGGACCACCGCGCCTTCGAAGGCGGATAGCGCGTCCTCGAGGGCCTCCCGGCTCTCCAGGTCGAGGTGATTCGTCGGCTCGTCGAGGATCAGGACGTTGGCGCCCGAGGCGACCAGGATCGCCAGCGATAGCCGCCGCTGCTCGCCGCCGGAGATGTCACCGAGCTGCTTCTCGACATCGCCGCCGGAGAAGAGGAAGTTGCCGAGCAGGTCGCGGGCCTTCTGTCCGCTCAGCCCGGTCTCGCGCTGGGCCGCGTCGAGCACGGTCCCCTCCCCCGCCGCCGTGTCGGCGTGCTGGGAGAGGTAGCCGAGCTTGACGTTGTGGCCGAGCCGCACCGAGCCCGCGGCGGGCTCGCGCTGCCCGGCCAGGGCCTCGATCAGGGTCGTCTTGCCGGCACCGTTGGGGCCGACGAGGACGACGTGCTCGCCGCGCTCGACTTCGAGACGGGCGTCGGAGAGCAGCGTTCGACCGGGCACCTCGATCGTCGCGCCAACCAGCTTCAGCACGACCCGGCCGGGCCGCTCGGGCTTGACGAAGGAGAAGCGCAGGTTGCGGTTGTCGCGCTGTTCCGCTTCCACGCCGTCGCGCTTGACCTTGTCGATCTGTTTGAGCCGCGACTGCGCCTGGCGCGCCTTGGTCGCCTTGTAGCGGAAGCGCTCGACGAAGCGCTCCATGCGGGCGATCTCGGCCTCCTGGCGCTCGATCGCCTTGCCGCGGGCGATCTCGCGGGCGGCCTGCTCCTTGCGCCAGGCGTGCCACGGGCCGGCGAAAAAGCGGGCTCGCCTTGCCTCCAGCTCCAGCACCGAGGTGCCAACCGCCTCGAGGAACCAGCGGTCGTGAGCGACGAGGACGACGGCGGCGTCGAGGTCGCGCAGGTAGCGCTCCAGCCACTCCAGCGAGGGGATGTCGAGGTGGTTGGTCGGCTCGTCGAGCAGAAGCAGGTCGGGCCGGGTCGCCAGGGCGCGGGCCAGCGAGGCGCGGGTCAGCTCGCCGCCGGAGAAGGTCGAGAGCGATCGCTCGGCCTCCTCGCCGCCGAAGCCGAGGCCGCGCAGGACGGAGAGAACGCCGTCGCGCCAGCGGTAGCCGCCGCCGTGCTCGAGCCGCTGCTGGGCGGCGGCATAGGCGCTCAGCGTCTCCTCGCCGGTCTGCCCGTCCGACATCGCCGCCTCGAGCCGCTCCAGCTCGGCCTCGGTCGCCAGCATCTCGGCGCGGCCGGAGAAGACGTACTCGCCAAGCGAGGTCTCTGTCTCCCGCGGCGGGCGCTGGTCGTGCAGGGCGACGCGCGCCCCTTTCTGCAGGACGAGGCTGCCGGCGTCGGGAGAGCGCTCACCGGCCAGGAGCCGCAGCAGCGTCGACTTGCCGGCGCCGTTGCGGCCGGAGAGGGTCATCCGCTCGCGTGGCTCGAGCTTGAAGGAGACGCCGGCGAACAGCAGCTCGCCGCCCATGTGGACGTCGAGGCTGGTTGCGGTTGCGATTGCCATCGGCGCCTACGTTACGAGACAGGCCAGGGTCCATCCCGGTAGGGGTTCCACTTAACTTTTTCGGTGGGTTGGGGTCAGCTGGCGCCCGTTGCGCTCGACGAAAAAGTGCAAGACGTTTCACCCCTACCGGGATGGACCCTCACGTAAGCAAAGTGATGACGCCGCGGGCGATCATCAGGAGGCCCAAGGCTGCTGCTACCCGCACCGCCCAGCCGCGCCCGCGCTCGCGCAGCGCCGTCTTGAACCGCTCGACCGCCTTGGGCGTCCAGTCCGGGGCGATCGCGTAGGCCAGCAGTGGGATCTCGAGCAGCATCAGCATGATCAGGTTGAAGGCGATGATGACCGCGACCGTGACCGGATCGGCCAGGTTCTCGTCGGCGATCCGGTACAGGGCGGTGATGTAGGTGGCGCCGGGGAGGGTGAGCAGGGCACCGACCACGAAGGTGGTTCGCGCTGAGCCGCGGCTCAGCGCCCGCTGCCAGCGGGGCGGTCCGGACGGGCCCTTGGCGGCCTGGCGCTCGCGCCGCCGCTCGACCACCCGCTGGTCGCGCCCGGTGCCGAGCACCAGGGCGATCGTCAGCGCCAGCAGACCCAGGGCGATGTCGGCTCCCGGGCCCAGCGTGGTCTGCGTCGTGTGCACCAGACCCGAGTGGCGCAGCGTGAAGACGATCACCAGGCCAAGCGTGACGCTGGTCATCGCCGCGCCGAGCAGGTAGCCGAGCAGCAGCCGCTTCGGATGCGGCAACAGCAGCATCACCGTCGTCGCCGCGAGCAACGTCGGATAGAGCGCAGCGAGGAAGGCAAGAAAGAAGACGTCGCCCACGGTGCGACCCTATCTGGACGTGCCTCAGGCGAACTGCCTGGCGGCGATCTGGTCGATCGTGCCCTTGGTCCTGATCGTGGTTGGGCCGAGGGTCGTGGCGAGGGCCTCGGGGTCGAGCTCGGATTCCGACATGCCGCCCTTCGGCAGCCAGCAGAGCTCGCGGCCCTCGATCGCGAGGCGGTCCCGCCGACCACCCAAGCTCATCCCCGTAGGAAGGCGACGTGGCGATCGGTCTGCACCTTGGAGCTCATCTGCAGTCGAATCTATGGAGGCGGCCGGAATTGAACCGGCGTCTCTGGACGTAGCGCGAAGGCATCTACAGGTTTAGCCGGCGCTTGATTCTCGTCTCCCGGGGTCCGCGCCGGCGGGCACTGCGGGAGGCAAAGCCCTCTGAAATGTCCCCTTGCGGACGGGGCGATCCGCCTGGGTAAGCCCGCAATTTGAAGCCGGTGCCCCTCTCCGCGGGCGGGAGAGGGCCGACTCTCACTCACCTAGATCTAACTAGGCAGCGAGGGCGAACTCATGGTCCGCACGTATTGGTTGGTGCCGGTGTTTAACGAGGCCTCCGGCAACCTCGACCTGCAACCGTTCGCACGGATCGACCAGATCGAAGCCTGTCGCCCCCGTGCTATGTGCATCCGATTGTACGGTGTCGGGTACGTGACGACGGTGCCGGAGCGAGAATTCGACGCGATCGTGATCGGCGCCGGTGCGCCGGGCGAGGTCTGCGCGGGACGCCTGGCCGACGGCGGGCTCTCGGTGGCGATCGTCGAGAGCCACCTGGTCGGCG
>DASSXC010000250.1:0-6628 GCA_035704205.1 Solirubrobacterales bacterium
GAGATCGGAAGCTCACCGAGCAGCAAAGTCCAGGGGAACTGGTTTGGCGTTGCCCTCGATGGCGCTGTCGTCGGCAACGAGACCGGCGTCGTGGTCGGTCCTGGCTCGAACAGCGCCCTGATCGGTGGTGAAGTGCTCGGCCAGGGAAATGCCTTCGCCGGTCAAGTGAAAGACGGGCTCGACGTTCACGGCGGTAGCAACATCAGGGTCTTCGGCAACTACTTCGGAGTCGAGCCGGATGGCACCACCCCAGCGCCGAACGGCGGTGACGACATCGAGGTCGCAACCACCGAAGGGGTCGAAATGATCGGTACGAAGATCGGAACTCGGGTGAGTACGGCCGCCGCGGCGAGTCCGCTGTGCGACGGCGGCTGCAACGTGATCTCAGGCGCCGCCTCGAATGGCATCGACCTGCAGGGCGACGGGGAATCAGAGGTTCCTGCGGCGTCAACGTCTATCGCCGGCAACTACGTGGGCCTCGACGCCGCCGGAGCGGTGGCTATTCCCAATACCGACGCCGGAGTTCGAGCCGGCCAGGCCGCGGACACCGCCATCGGTGGACCGTCGGTGGGCGAAGCCAATCGCATCAACGGTGGCAGCGTTGGCGTACTTGCCGGTCCAGCCGCCAGTGACCTTGCCGTTCGCGGCAATCTCATCGGGACCGATGCCGATGGCCTGGAAGCCCTCGGTCCGCCCAAAGACGGGGTCGTGGTCGATTCCGCGGAACTCCCGAGCCCGGCGGCGGAAGCCGAGATCGTCGGCAACGTGATCGGAATGGCGGGTGGCGTTGCGATCGAACAGCGGGGCGAGGGAGCGTGGATCTCGGGGAACGAAATCTTCTCGGCCCAAACCGGGGTCAGGACCGTTGAATCAACCGTTGAACACGGCAACGTGATCGAGGGGAATTCGATCGAAGGAGCGGTGGGCAACGGGGTCCTGGTCGAAAACGACTTCAACGAGATCGTCGGCAATGCGATCGTCGGGTCGGGCGCCGCCGGGGTTCGAGTTCAAGGCGCCTCGTTGCCATTTGGCGTCACGGGGAATCTCGTTGGCGGCGACACGGAAGTCGACGAAAACGTCATCGACGGCAACGGCGGGGCCGCGGTCGAGATCTCCAATCTCGAAGCGACGAGCAACGAGGTGGCTCGCAATCGCGGCATCGGGAACGCCGCTCCCTTCATCGACCTGATCGCCGCTTCCCCCAGCACGGAAGTGGGTCCCAACAGAGGCATCGAACCCCCTTCGTTTGCGACCGCGACGCCTGATGAAGCGGCCGGGGGCGCGGAAGAAGGCGCCACCGTGCGAGTCTTCCGCAAGCAGATCACCGCCGCCGGGGAGATCGAATCCTTCCTGGGCGAAGCCGTGGCTGACAGCAGCGGCGGTTGGGAGCTCACGTATGACGCCGCGGTCCCGGCGGGCACGATCGTTGCCGCCACGCAGACGCTGGAAGGGGCAACGTCAGAGCTTGCCGTTGCGACCGTCCCTGGGTCGGAAGGCACGACTGGGGAGGGTGGAGGGTCAGCCGGCGCGGCATCCGGGGGCGGCGCGTCGGGCTCGCCCGAGAACGAGATGACGCGAGTCCGGCCGCAGACGAAAATCGTCAAAGGACGGGTGCGCAACCACACCGCTCGCTTTCTGTTCAAGGCCGACCAGGCCCGCTCCGATTTCCTCTGCAAGCTCGACGACAAGCCGTTCGATCTCTGTCGGCCCCCGAAGCGCTATTCGGGCTTGGCGCCCGGTAGGCACGTCTTCTGGGTGCGCGCCGTCGATCCGGCGGGGCGGGTCGATCTGAGCCCGGCAAAGAAGAAGTTCGTTATTCCCGGCTAGGCATGCGACGGCGGCGTGAGATCGGTTGGGTGGCTGGATTTGTCGCCGTCATCGTGACCATGCTTGCGCCGAGTGGCGCCGAGGCGGCGAAGGTCGTCAACGGCAACTTCGAGTCTGGAACGCTGGATGGGTGGCAGGTGCGGCATGAGAACGGGGCGGGCAGTTGGTTCGCGTATACCGGCACCGATGCCCCGATCGGAGGCAAACGGCCCAAACCCGCCGATCCGGTTCAGCGCCCGCCCCAGGGCGCCTTTGCGGCAATCGCCGACCAGGCAAACCCGGACGCCCTGATCCTCTATCAGGACGTCGCTCTCGAGGCCGAGCGCAGCCACCAGCTCAGCCTGCTTGCCTACTACGACTCCTATGAGCCGATCGCGATCCCAAACCCCGACACCCTTTCGGTCGCTGACGAAGCCCTGAGCCTCCCCAACGGCAAATTCCAACCGAACCAGCAGTTCCGGATCGACGTGATCAGGCCCGAGGCGCCGCTTGAATCGCTCGATCCGGCCGATGTCCTGCGCACGGTGCTGGCGACGAGGCGCGGTGGACCGCAGCACATGGCACCGACCAGGCTGACGGCGGACCTGAGCGCTTTTGCGGGCCAGACGGTGCGTATCCGGATCGCCACCGCCGTCACCGAGGAAGTCCTCAACGCCGGGGTCGATGCTGTCTCGATCGCGACTTCTCCGCCCGGGGGGTCCCCAGGTCGGAGCGGGAGACGGGTTCCCATCCTGTTCAGCTTCGGCAAATTCGCAGCAAGCCGGGGCAAGGGAACCGCAACCCTGCGGGTGAGCGTCTCCGGCCCCGGCCTGTTGCGGGCGAGAGGCGCCTCCGCCTCCGCAAACGCTTCTCTGGGCGGACCGACGCAAGGCCGGCGAAATCAGATCGAGCCGGTGACGATCCCCACCGCGGTGGCGAGGACCGTGACGATCCACCTCAGGCCGACGCCGAGGGTCCGGGCAATCCTCAGGCGGCGACACAGGCTGCGCATCGGGGTGGCGGTGACCTTCATGCCTGTTGGGGGCTCGGCCGAAACGGCGACTCTGCCAGTCGTGCTCCGCTTCGCCCAATCATCTAAATAATCTGACTATACTTATCCGCTTTGTCCAAGGCCGCGTCCTTCGCCCGCGGGCGGATCGGCGGCCCCGGTTCACAGATGAAGGGAATGGGAGAGATGAAAGGCAACAAGCGGCTGCTTATCGCCGGCGCGATCACTGCCCTCGCGGTGCTTGCGGTTCCGGCGTTGGCTCTGTCAGCGGTATGGAAGGACCACGGGACGAACGTCACCAAATCCATCGAACTCAAAATGAGCGGCGGCGAAATATTCGAAACGACCGCTGGCAACGGCATGAACTGCGAAGTCAGCGCCACCCTCATAACCGAAGGGGGGAGCACCGGGGAAATCACCAAATTCGAAATCAAAAAATGCCCGGAAGCCTTTGGCAGCTTTAAAACCACAAAATGCGAATTCAATACCGGTGCGGGCAAAGGCCTTCCCTGGACGGTCGATGTCAACGCCACGGATCTGACGGTCACAAAATGGCGCACCCAGCACACCTTCAAAGGCACGTCGTGCAAAGAACCTGAACTCGACAAAACGATCACGAGCATGACAGTGACGCTCGAACCGAGCACCACCGAAATCTCCGATCTCCTCTATGACGGCGACATCACAGAAGAAATCGAAAAAGTAAAAGTCCAGAAATACCGGACGGCCGGCACCCTCACGATCGAAGGCGCGAACAACAAAACATACGGAATCGGCTAGCCCACGCATGATCTCTGCCCACCCGCCGGCCGGAGTCGGCGGGTGGGCTTCCGCGCTCCGATTGCCATACTGCCAGCTTGACTGGCGAGGGAATCACGATACGTCGGTGCCGGTACGAGGACGCTCGAGCGGTCGTGGAGCTATGGGCTGAGGAGCGGAGTGCGCACGCAAGTGCTCCGGATCGTCTGGATGATGTCGAGCGTCTGATCGCGGATTCCCCGGCCGCCCTTCTCGTCGCCGAGCGCGGCGACGAGGTCGTCGGCGCCCTGATCGCCGGCTGGGACGGATGGCGAGGCAACATGTACCGGCTCGCCGTCCGCGAAGGGCATCGCCGAGAGGGCATCGGGATCGCCCTGACGCGAGCCGGCGAGGAGTACCTGCGCAGCCGCGGCGTTCATCGGGTAACCGCCCTGGTCGCCTTCGAAGACGACGCGGCCGGAGCGTTCTGGGAGTCCGCCGGCTACTCGAAGGATCGAGAGATAGGCCGCCGAGTCCGCAATCTGTAGCCAAGCCCAGCCCAACAGAAAACGCCCCGCCGGGGAGGCGAGGCGTTTCTGGGGTTACTACAGGGAGGGAGAACTGCGACCGCCCGCATGGCAGAGCGGAAAACCTTTCGCAGAGCCAGACCTCATCCCGGCTAGGTCCGGTTGTAGCGGGCTGAATCCGTGCCTGACTGTGGCCCTAGCGCGCAGGCAAAACGTTCCGCCGCCGTGGCGACTACGGTCGGCGCTGCCGATGAAGGGGACGCTCAACCAGAAGAAGGCGATCAAGCTGTTGAAGGAAAACGGCTGGACGCAGGCTCGGGGCGGCAAGCACCAAGTCAAGATGACCAAGGCGGGCTGTCGCCCGATCACGCTCCCGCAGCACAGGGGCCGCGACTACCAGCCAGGACTGGCCAGCGCGATTCTCAAGCAGGCGGGGCTACAATGAGCAGGCGAGAAGGAGATCCAGCATGGAGTTGACCGCTCGTATCCATATCGAGGAAGGCGGCTACTGGGCAGACGTTCCAGAGCTACCGGGCTGCTTTGCCTCCGGCGACACCCTGGACGAGCTCTTCGAGTCTCTGCAAGAGGGGGTCGCGCTTTATCTTGCGGATGAGGGCGAGCAAGGCGGACCGCTGCACGTGGCAACGGCGACGCTGACGGATCGCCCGCTCACCGCCGCGTAGGGTGCGCAGCGACGCAGCAAGTCGATTTCCGAGAGCCCGGGCTTGAGTGCCGCGAGTGATATCGCTGACCAGGCTGAGGATCTGAAAACGGCCTTTGTCGGGTTGCAGTTGTCGGTCCCGATGCTTATGCACCCACAGGTCCCGCTGTTGGACTTCTACGAGACCGTGGCTGAAATGCCAGCAGAGGCCCCAGTTGAAATACGCCGCCAGGACGGCACGGTGCGCTCTGATGAGAGCATTGGCGAGATTCTGCGGCGCATCCCGACCATGCCCGGTGCTGGTCTTCGGGAAGACCTCTTGCCGCTCACGGCCATCTACGGCGCGACGATCCTCGGAGATCGGTTACAGAATGCTCAACTGACGAAGGTGGGCCAGCCGCTTCTCCAGTTTGCCCGCCACCTACGCAATGCCTGCGCACATGGCAATCGATGGCACTTTCGCGGAGGAGAGCCGAAGCACAAAGCAGAGCTCCGCGGGCGACGTCTCGACGCGTCTCTCGACGGCTCAAAGGCGATGTACGGGTGGCTTGGGCCCGGTGACTATCTCGATTTCTTGGAGGACCTGGCTGCTTTTCTGAGAGAACAGGAATAGCCAATGCTGAGGTCCCTCGCTGCAGTAGGCCATGCCATCCGCCGCCTTCGGACCCGTTCAGGAGCCAGCGGAGTCGTGGCGAATCGTGCTCGTGAAGATGCTGTATGGATCTAGCTCGGCCAGCCCGGCGACTATCGGCAGGAGGGTCGAGATGTCTGGGACTGTGGCACGGCGGCGCTGAGGGTGCTCTGGTAGACGCTTTCACCAACCAGGTCGAAGCCCGCGCCTGGCTTGCCAAAGCCCAGCCCAACAGAAAACGCCCCGCCGGGGAGGCGAGGCGTTTCTGGGGTTACTACAGGGAGGAGAGAAGCGGGGCGGACCCCACTGCGGTGCGGTTTTGGCTTGTTCAATGGAAATCGGAACCGCAGGTGACCGCTGGAAACCGCCCGGCCAACTGCTGGACTGGCGCATTTCTGGCGCATTGAGATCCGCGCCCGTCCGGCCCTGAACGTCCTGGGGGATGGCTACCTTCAATGCATGGCAGATATTGAGCTCTTAGAAGTCGATGTTGATGGAGTTGGGCAACCTCGCAATGATGGAACTCGTGGCAGCGCTCTCTATGAGCCAGGCCGGGTTTGACGGAGACCTTGAAGCCAGGATTCCTCCTGGCGGAAGGGAACCGAGCAAGCCATGGCAAGAAAGAGGAAGTACCCCGAAGAGCTGTTGGAACGCGGCACCCGGATGGTCTTCGAGTCCGGACGGCCGATCGCCCACGTTGCGCGCGACTAGGCATCCATCACGAGACGCTGCGCAAATGGGTGCGCCAGACCGAAGCCGATGAGGGCAAGCGGTCCGAGCTGCTGAGCAGCGACGAGCGGGAGCGCCTCAAGGCACTGGAGCGAGAGAACCGTGAGTTGCGTCGGGCCAACGAGATCCTCAAGTCTGCCTCGGCGTTTTTCGCGGCCGAGCTCGACCCACACCGAACGAAGTGAGCGCCTTCATCGCCGAACACCGCGAGCGCTTCGGGGGTCGAGCCGATCTGCAGGACCCTGGAGGTGTCGGCCTCCGCCTACTATCAACGTCGCACGGGGCAGCGCTCAGCCAGGGCGATCGAGGACGAGCGCCTGCTCGCCCGCATCCGGGAGATCCACGAGCGCAACTACTGTGCCTACGGCTACCGGCGCATGTGGATCGCCCTTCGGCGCGAGGGCGAGGAGGTCGGGCGCGGCCGCGTGCAGCGGTTGATGCGCAAGGCCGAGATCCAAGGCGCAAAGCGGCGGGGGAAGGTCTGGCGCACGACAAGGCCTGACCCGCTCGCCCACCGCCGGCCCGAC
>DASSXC010000251.1:0-2266 GCA_035704205.1 Solirubrobacterales bacterium
CTCGTAGGAGCCGGCAGCGTCGCCGGCCTGCGAGAAGCCGAGGTTGAGGCCCTTGGCGATGTCGCGGGTGCCGAGGTTGGTGGTCATGATGATCACGCAGTTCTTGAAGTCGACCACCCGACCCTGCGAGTCGGTCAGGCGACCTTCCTCCAGGATCTGCAGCAGGCTGTTGAAGATGTCGGGGTGCGCCTTCTCGACCTCGTCGAAGAGCACGACCGAGAACGGCTTGCGGCGCACCTTCTCGGTGAGCTGGCCGCCCTCCTCGTAACCGACGTAGCCCGGAGGCGAGCCGAACAGCCGCGAGACGGTGTGCTTCTCGCTGAACTCGCTCATGTCGAGCTGGATCAGCGCGTCCTCGTCGCCGAACAGGAACTCCGCCAGCGACTTCGACAGCCAGGTCTTACCGACACCGGACGGGCCGGCGAAGATGAACGAGCCGCCGGGGCGCTTCGGGTCCTTCAGGCCGGCACGGGTACGGCGGATCGCGCGGCTGAGCGCCTTGACGGCCTCCTCCTGGCCGATGACCCGCTTGTGCAGCTCGTCCTCCATCTTGAGCAGTCGGGTCGACTCCTCCTCGGAGAGCTTCACGATCGGGATGCCGGTCGCCACGGCGAGGACCTCGGCGATGAGCTCCTCGTCGACCTCGGCGACGACGTCCATGTCGCCGGCGCGCCACTGCTTCTCGCGCTCACCCTTGGCCAGCATCAGCTTCTTCTCCTCGTCGCGCAGCGACGCGGCGAGCTCGAAGTCCTGGCTGTCGATGGCGCCTTCCTTGCGGCGACGCACGTCGGCGATCTTGTCGTCGAACTCGCGCAGATCGGGCGGCGCGGTCATCCGGCGGATCCGGAGCCGCGAGCCGGCCTCGTCGATCAGGTCGATGGCCTTGTCGGGCAGGAACCGGTCGGAGATGTAGCGGTCGGCCAGCGTCGCCGCCGAGACCAGCGCCTCGTCGGTGATGGTCACCCGGTGGTGTGCCTCGTAGCGGTCGCGAAGCCCACGCAGGATGTCGATGGTGTGCGCGATGGACGGCTCCGCTACCTGAATCGGCTGGAAGCGCCGCTCCAGCGCTGCGTCCTTTTCCACGTACTTCCGATACTCGTCCAAAGTGGTCGCGCCAATGGTTTGCAGCTCACCGCGAGCCAGCATCGGCTTGAGGATGCTGGCGGCGTCGATCGCGCCCTCAGCGGCTCCAGCACCGACCAAGGTGTGGATCTCATCGATGAATAGCACGACGTCGCCGCGGGTCTTGATCTCCTTCAGCACCTTCTTCAGGCGCTCCTCGAAATCACCGCGATAACGACTGCCTGCAACCAGTGCGCCAAGATCGAGGGTGTAGATCTGCTTATCCCGCAGTGTTTCCGGAACATCTCCACGGACGATGGCCTGGGAAAGGCCTTCCACCACGGCGGTCTTGCCGACGCCGGGCTCGCCAATCAGCACGGGGTTGTTTTTAGTACGCCGCGAGAGAACGGTCATCACGCGCTCGATCTCGGTCTCGCGACCGATAACCGGATCAAGCTTGTTCTCCCGGGCAGCCTGGGTGAGATTGCGACCGAACTGGTCGAGCACCATCGATGATGACGGAGTGCTGCCCTGCTCTGGTGCGCCAGAAGTCGCTGCTTCCTTACCTTGGAAGCCGCTGAGTAATTGCAGAACCTGATTTCTGACCCGGTTGAGGTCTGCGCCGAGCTTCACCAAAACCTGGGCAGCGACGCCTTCACCTTCCCGAATCAGACCGAGCAGGATGTGCTCGGTACCGATGTAGGAATGATTGATCTGAAGAGCCTCGCGCAAGCTGAGTTCCAGTACTTTTTTTGCTCGAGGCGTGAATGGGATGTGTCCACTTGGGGATTGCTGCCCGTGGCCGATGATCTCTTCGACTTTTTGCCGAACAGCTTCTAAGGAAATACCAAGGGACTCCAAAGCTTTGGCGGCCACGCCCTCGCCCTCATGGATGAGTCCCAGCAGGATGTGCTCAGTTCCGATGTAGTTGTGGTTCAGCATGCGAGCCTCTTCCTGCGCCAACACCACAACGCGCCGGGCTCGGTCTGTAAACCGCTCAAACATGATGGTCGCTCCCTCGTTCTCGGTGCGGCTCTCGCCCTGCTGGCTCGGAAGAGCACCGATGTCTTCACTCTAGTCGGCCACGCCTTCAGTTGGCTCGTTGCACATTGGCCGCGCGCCTGGCTGTCGGCCGCCTGGTGTGCGTGTCCTACGCCCGATCGACGAGAGTGTGGTGTCGGGTTACAACGGTCACCAGACCGCT
>DASSXC010000252.1:0-3879 GCA_035704205.1 Solirubrobacterales bacterium
GCTCGGTCTTCTTCATGAAGGAGGCCGGCCTCGGCTACGCCGCCGCGGTCCTGATCGACACGACCCTGGTCAGAGCCCTCCTGGTCCCAGCCCTGATGCGCCTCTTCGGCGACTGGAACTGGTGGGCGCCGGCGCCGCTCCGGCGCTTCCAGCAGCGCCACGGCTTCTCCGAGGTCGCCTAGCTTTCGAGCTCCTGGCAGTGCGGCTTGCCGTGCCTTTTCAGCACCATTTCGCCGCTCCGATTGACGCCCCAATGCAGAACTATGTTGCAGGCGACTTCGTCGCCCGGTTCAGCGACGCCCTTGTACAGCAGGCCCGCCACACAGTCGATGCGGCTGTCAGAGACACGGTCGCACGGTCCCACTCCGTATGCGATGCATTTGCGATCCGCGCGACAGGATTCCTCGGCAAATTCCTTGGTTGCATGCTTGGCCTGCCCGTAGCCGAGATGCCATTTGAACGCCTCGGCGGTGCCCACCAAGGTCAAAGACATGGCCAGCGCCGCAATCGCCACCCTGATCCGCATACCGTCTCCCCTTTCGGTACCTATTGAATGCCTGCACAATACCTTGAACGTTCAAATCTCAATGTTGTGATGCTGGTCACACTGACCTGGACATTGATCGATGTCTAAGTTACGTTTACATCGATCCATGTAGCGGGTAGTCCACACGGCGGGAGGCTTTTGCGGCCCCTGCACGTCCTGTATCGACTCCAAATCGAAAGGCATCGACGTTGACTGACAGTCCCCGTCGGGTCGCCATCGTCGGCGGCAACCGCATCCCCTTTGCGCGCTCCAACTCGGTCTACTCGCGCGCCTCCAACCAGGACATGCTGACCGCCGCGCTCGACGGGCTGGTCGAGCGCTTCTCGCTTGGCGGCGAGGCTCTGGGCGAGGTCGCGGGCGGCGCCGTGCTGAAGCACTCGCGCGACCGCGACCTGACCCGGGAGAGCGTGCTGGGCACGCGGCTGGCCCCCGAGACCCCGGCCTACGACGTTCAGCAGGCCTGCGGCACCGGCCTGGAGACGACGATCCTGGTCGCCAACAAGATCGCCCTCGGCCAGATCGACTCGGGCATCGCCTGCGGCGCCGACACCACCTCCGACGCGCCGATCGGCCTCAACGAGGACCTGCGCGAGGTGCTGCTCGACGTCAACCGCGAGAAGTCGACGGCGGGGCGGCTCAAGCAGCTCACCCGCCTGCGCCCCGGCCAGGTCGTCCCCTCGATCCCCCGCAACGAGGAGCCGCGCACCGGCCTCTCGATGGGCGAGCACTGCGCCCTGATGGCGGCGGAGTGGGAAATCGGCCGCGAGGGACAGGACGAGCTCGCGGCGAGGAGCCACCACAACCTCGCCGCCGCCTACGAGCGCGGCTTCATGGACGACCTGGTCAGCCCCTACCTGGGCCTCGAGCGCGATCAGAACCTCCGTCCGGACTCCTCGACCGAGAAGCTGGCCAAGCTCGGCCCCGTCTTCGGTGGCGAGGACGGCACGATGACCGCCGCCAACTCGACCCCGCTCTCAGACGGCGCCTCGGCCGTGCTGCTGGCCAGCGAGGAGTGGGCGAAGCAGCGCGACCTGCCGATCCTCGCCTGGTTCGTCGACGGGCAGACCGCGGCGATCGACCACGTCCACAAGCGCGAGGGCCTGCTGATGGCGCCCGCTTACGCGATGCCGCGCATGCTCGATCGCAACGGCCTCGCCCTGGGGGACTTCGACCTCTACGAGATCCACGAAGCCTTCGCGGCGCAGGTGCTCTGCACGCTGCGCGCCTGGGAGGACGAGCGCTTCTGCCGCGACCGGCTGGGTCGTGCGAAACCGCTCGGTGCGATCGACTCCGACCGCCTCAACGTCAACGGCGGCTCGCTCGCCGCGGGCCACCCCTTCGCCGCAACCGGCGGGCGGATCGTCGCCTCGCTGGCCAAGGAGCTGCACGCGCGTGGCTCGGGCCGCGGCGTGATCAGCATCTGCGCCGCCGGCGGCCAGGGCGTCGTCGCGATCGTCGAGGGCCCCGGAAAGGACGGGAAGTGAGCGACCTCTACGCACAGCTCGTCAACTCGCCCCCGGGCAAGCTGATCGCACCCCGCGTCGGCCTCCCCCGGCCGACCGGGCTGAAGCGCCACTCACCCGGTGACTCGGCCGCACCTGGCGCGGTTCTCAGCGGAGCAGCGCCGGGCGGACGCCTCGACAGGACGCTCGAGCGGCTGCTCGGCGAGATCGGCGCGCCGCGACCGGAGAAATCCGCCAGCCCGGTTCACGGCTTGGTCTTCGACGCAACCGGGATCTCCGACTCGACCGAGCTGGTCGAGCTGCAGCGCTTCTTCTACCCGAACGTCAAGCGCGTTCAGCGCTCGGGGCGCGTCGTCGTCCTCGGCGCCCCGCCGACCGGCCTGCCGGTCCGCGCCGCGACCGCACAGCGAGCCCTGGAGGGATTCACCCGCTCGCTCGGCAAGGAGATCGGCCACGGCACCGCCGTGCAGCTCGTCTACGTCGCCGAGGGAGCCGAGGACCAGCTCGACTCCACCCTGCGGTTCCTCCTCTCCCCGCGCTCGGCCTATGTCTCCGGGCAGGTGATCCGTGTCGACAGGGGCGTGGCCGAGGCCCCGAAGGTCGAATGGGCACAGCCTCTGGACGGCGTCAGGGCGCTGGTCACCGGCGCCTCGCGCGGCATCGGCGCGGCGATCGCCGAGACCCTGCACCGCGACGGCGCCCAGCTCGTCCTGCTCGACGTGCCGGCCCTCTCCGACGATCTGGCGGCGGTTGCCGAGCGTCTCGAGGCGGAGACGATCGAGCTCGACATCACCGACGAGGAGGCCCCCGGCACGATCGCCGAGCGCCTCTCCGACGGCGTCGACGTGATCGTCCACAACGCCGGCGTGACCCGCGACCGCACCCTGGCCAAGATGCCGGAGGACCGCTGGAGCTCGCTGATGGAGATCAACCTCTCCAGCGAGGAGCGAATCGACGACGATCTCCTCCACCGCGACCTATTGCGCCAGAACGGCCGCATCGTCTGCGTCTCCTCGATGAGCGGCATCGCCGGCAACTCCGGCCAGACCAACTACGCGACCTCGAAGGCCGGCGTGATCGGCATGGTCGAAGCGCTGGCCCCGGAGCTCGCCAAGCGCGGCGCGACGATCAACGCCGTCGCCCCCGGCTTCATCGAGACCCAGATGACCGACGCGATGCCGATCACGATCCGCGAAGCCGGCCGCCGCATGAACAGCATGTCGCAGGGCGGCCTGCCGGTCGACGTCGCCGAGACGATCGCCTGGTTCGCCAGCCCCGCTTCGACCGGGGTCAACGGCAACGTCGTACGGGTCTGCGGCCAGAGCCTTCTGGGAGCCTGATGACGACGCGCATACTCGACAGCTCGCCCGCAATCCTGCCGCTCTACGCGCGCGCCGCTGCGCCGCTGATCCCCGGCGCCTCGCTGCTGCCCTTCGTCCCCGGCAGGGGCAAGGACGTGCCCGATCTGGAGCTGACCCTCGAAGACGTGCGACCGGACGCCGAGGCGGTCGCGGCCTACGCCAAGGTCTGCGGCTTCACCCTGCGCGACCAGCTTCCCCCGACCTACCCGCACGTGCTCGCCTTCCCGCTGCAGATGGCGGTGATGGCTGACGGGCGCTTCCCGTTCGGCGCCGTCGGGCTGGTCCACGTCGAGAACCGAATCGTCCAACACCGGCCGATCGGGTTCGACGAGGCGCTGAAGATCTGCGTCCGCCCCACCCCGCTGCAGCCACACAAGCGCGGCCAAACCTTCAGCCTCCTCACCGAGGCCTGGACGGGGCGCCAAAAGGCCTGGGAGTCAACGAGCACGATGCTCCACCGCCAAAAGCCCGCCGACGGGCCGATAGGTCCAGTCGGACTGGACCTATC
>DASSXC010000253.1:0-4069 GCA_035704205.1 Solirubrobacterales bacterium
CCCATCAGCATCCCCTGGTACTCCAAGAGAGCCGGATAGACAGCCACCGCAGCGGCGCCAACCAGGCCGGCGGGTGGTCCCGAGAGGCGGCGCCCGATCAGGTAGGTGAAGAGCACCGCGAGGGACCCGATCAGGGCAAGAACCAGCCGGGCAAGACGTTCGTGCACGCCCCCGCTGAGCTTGTAGGTCCCACCGACGAACAGCGGCAGACCGGGGGAGTAGTTGCTCGCCGGCTGGGTCGCTTCCGCGCCTAGCGTGAAGCCCTCGCCGCGCTCCAGGTTCGCCGCGATCGTCGCGTACCCAATCGCGTCGTAGACAGGCGCCCGTCCCTCCCAGGCATAGTCGACGCGCAGTCCGACGCCCAGCAGCAGCACCAGAACCAGCGCGACAAGGCCCTTACGCCCGCCGTTGCGCGCCGCCAGATCGCTCACGGCCGGCATGGTATGGCCGTGCCTTCCGCTACCCTGCCGCGACCTATGCGCGTCCTAATCCTCGGGGGCGACGGTTACCTCGGTTGGCCCACCGCCCTGCGCTTCTCGGCCCGCGGACACGAGGTCGCGGTCGTCGACAACTTCGTCCGCCGCCGCTGGGTGGAGGGCGTGGGCAGCGATTCGCTGACCCCGATCCGCTCGCTCGAGGAGCGCATCGGCGCCTGGCGGGAGGTGAGCGGCAACGAGATCCAGAGCTTCGTCGGGTCGGTCGAGGACGGCAAGCTCCTCGACGGCGTCGTCGCCGAGGTGCGGCCCGAGGTCGTCGTCCACTACGGGCAGCAGGCCTCGGCGCCCTACTCGATGGCCTCCCGCGAGCAGGCGGTCGAGACCCAGTACGGCAACGTGATCGGCAACCTCAACCTGCTCTTCGCGATTCGCGACCACGTTCCCGAGTGCCACCTGGTGAAGCTCGGCACGATGGGCGAGTACGGCCAGCCCAACATCGATATCGAGGAGGGTTACATCGAGATCGAGCACAAGGGCCGCAGGGACACCCTGCCTTACCCGAAGCTGCCGGCCTCGCTCTACCACTGCTCGAAGGTCCACGACTCGACCAACATCCACTTCGCCTGCCGCACCTGGGGCCTGCGGGCGACCGACCTCAACCAGGGCGTCGTCTATGGGGTCGAGACCGACGAGACCGCCGGCGACGAGCGGCTGATCACCCGCTTCGACTACGACGAGGTCTTCGGCACCGTGCTCAACCGCTTCTGCCTGCAGGCGGTGATCGGCCACCCGCTGACCGTGTACGGAACGGGGGGGCAGACGCGCGGCTTCCTCAACATCCGCGACACCCTCAACTGCGTCGAGCTGGCGGCGGCCAATCCGGCCGAGGCCGGCGAGTTCCGCGTCTTCAACCAGTTCACCGAGCAGTTCTCGGTCCTGGAGCTGGCCGAGCTGGTCAAGGGGGCCGGCGAGCACCTCGGCTACTCGGTCGAGATCCAGCACTGCGACAACCCGCGTGTGGAGAAGGAAGAGCACTACTACAACGCGATCCACACCAAGCTGCTCGACCTCGGCCTGGAGCCGACCCTGCTCGGCGAGGAGCTGGTCGAGTCGATCATCCACGTGATCGAGCGCTACAAGGGCAACGTGATCGAGAGCTCGATCGATCCGCGGACGCGGTGGGATCCGGCGAAATCCCCTGCTGGCCGGGCATAGGGCCGCTGGTACCATCGCGAGTCCCATGAGCGAGAAGATCAGGGCCGCCGATGCGTTGATGAAGAGCCTCTCGGCCGAGGGCGTCGAGAACATCTTCGGCATTCCCGGCGGGGCCAACCTGCCGACCTACGATGCGCTCGTCGACGCCGGCTTCCGCCACATCCAGGTGCGCCACGAGCAGGGTGGGGGGCACGCCGCGGAGGGCTACGCGAAGGCCTCCGGCCGAGTCGGCGTGGCATTTGCCACCTCCGGCCCCGGCGCGACCAACCTGGTGACCGCGATCGCCGACGCGATGATGGACTCGGTCCCGACTATCTTCGTCACCGGCCAGGTGCGAACCGAGCTGATCGGCACCGACGGCTTCCAGGAGGCCGACATCCTCGGCGCGACGCTGCCCTTCGTCAAGCACTCCTTCCAGGTCACCGACCCGCGCCAGATCCCCGAGTACGTCCACGAGGCCTTCCACGTCGCCTCGACGGGACGGCCGGGCCCCGTCCTGCTCGACATCCCGCAGGACCTCTCGCGGGCCGAGATCGACTACGTGACACGGACCGAGCCGGTCGAGCTGCCGGGCTACAAACCGATGAGCAAGGGCAACATCAAACAGGTGCGGATCGCGGCCAAAGCGATGGCCAACGCGAAGCGGCCGATCCTCTACACCGGCGGCGGGGTGGTCAACGCCAATGCCTCCGAGGAGCTGCGCGAGCTGGCCGCGGCCGACCGCTTCCCGGTCACCTCGACCCTGATGGGCCTCGGCGCCTACCCGGCCTCGGGCGAGCACTGGCTCGGCATGCTCGGCATGCACGGCACCGTCACCGCCAACTGGGCGATGGACAACGCCGACCTGATCGTCGCCATCGGCGCCCGTTTCGACGATCGCATCACCGGCAAACTCTCCGAGTTCGCCCCGCAGGCGAAAGTCATCCACATCGACATCGACCCGGCGGAGATCTCCAAGAACGTCGGCGCCCACATCCCGATCGTCGGCGATGTAAAGCTGGTCCTGCCCGAGCTGAACCGCGAGTACCGGGCGCTGCAGACCGACGCCAGCCGGCTCGACCCCTGGTGGAACCAGCTGCGCGAGTGGCAGGAGAAGCACCCGCTGCGCTACGAGCCCGGCGTCGACGGTGAGATCAAGCCGCAGTTCATGGTCGAGGCGATGCACCGGGCCACCGGCGGCAACGCGATCGTCACCTCCGATGTCGGCCAGCACCAGATGTGGGCGGCGCAGTACTACGGCTTCGAGCAGCCCCGCCACTGGATCAACTCCGGTGGCCTGGGGACGATGGGGTTCGGCCTGCCGGCGGCGGTCGGCGCCAAGGTCGCCTGCCCCGACGACGACGTCGTCTGCCTCGCCGGCGACGGCAGCCTGATCATGAACTGCCAGGAGCTGGCGACCTGCGTCGCCGAAGACATCCCGGTCAAGGTCTTCCTGATGAACAACGGCTACATGGGCATGGTCCGCCAGTGGCAGGAGCTCTTCTGGGACCGCCGCTACAGCTCGGTCGAGATGGGCGCCAGCCCCGACTGGGTGAAGCTGGCCGAGGCCTTCGGTGCGACCGGGATGCGCTGCGAGGACGCCGACGAGCTCGAGGGCACGATGCGGCAGGCGCTGGAGACCGACGGTCCCGTGCTGCTCGACGTGCGCGTCGCCCAGGAGGAGAACTGCTACCCGATGATCCCGCCCGGCCAGGCCGCAAGGGACATGGTCGAGGCACCAAAGGCGGTGAGCTGAGAGATGGAGGCAGGGACTCCGCAGATGGTCAAATTGGAGGATCTGCACGTGCCGGGGCAGTTGAGCGGGCGCAAACACATCCTCTCGATCCTGGTCGAGAACAAACCGGGTGTCCTGGCGCGGATCGCCGGCCTCTTCTCGCGCCGCGGCTTCAACATCGACACCCTCGCCGTCGGCCCAACCGACGACCCGAGCATCTCGCGGATCACGCTCACCCTCGACGGTGCCGTCCACCCGATCGACCAGGTGACCAAGCAGCTCCACAAGCTGGTCAACGTGCTGAAAATCCGCGACATGGAGCCGGAGGAGACGGTCGCCCGCGAGATGGCGATGTTCAAAGTCTCCGCCGCGGTCGAGAGCCGCGCCGAGATCATCCAGTTCGCGGAGATCTTCCGCGCCAAGATCATCGACGTCTCACGGCGCACGATGACGATCGAGGTGACCGGATCGGCGGACAAGATCGAGGCCTTCGAGCGGATGATCAGACCCCATGGCCTAATCGAGATGGTTAGAACGGGAGAGATAGCCATAGCTCGCGGAGGAGACTGAAAATGGCGGCCCCAGACGCCGCCATCCTGCGTCCTCGGTCGTCCGGATCGGGTCACGCACTAGCCAGTGCGCTCCCCTCACCGTCCTCCCTGCGTCCTTGACTGGCGACGTCTGGACCTCGTCATTTTCGAGT
>DASSXC010000254.1:0-8106 GCA_035704205.1 Solirubrobacterales bacterium
GGTCGATATCGACCTCCATCCACCGGCACGTCCAAAATGCGCAGGCGGAATGGCTGAATATCTCCAGGCCCTGACCACCGCGGGCTCCGAGGAGGAAGCCGAGCGGATCGCCGCGGCGCTGGTCGAGCGCAACCTCGCCGCCTGCGTCCAGGTCGTCGGCCCGATCTCGAGCCACTACCGCTGGCAGGGCAAGGTCGAGCACGCCCGGGAGTGGATGTGCGTGGCGAAGACCACCGCCGCCCGCTATCCCGAGCTCGAGGCCGCGATCGCCGAGCTGCACTCATACGACGAGCCGGAGATCATCGCCACGCCAATCGTCGCCGGCAGCGCCGGCTACCTCGCCTGGCTCAGCGAAGAAGTGAAGCATTGATAGCCCTATAGGGACCACAACCCTTCATCTGGCGTCGGCACGGACCACTTCGAACTGGCTCATCAGGCCATGGTCCTCGTGGTCGAGCATGTGGCAGTGGATCGGGAACTTGCCGGTGTAGTCGGCGAAGTGGCCGGCGAGGAGGATGCGCTCGCCGGGATGGACGAAGAAGGTCTCCTTGAGGCAGTCTTCCCAAGGGGGAGGCCGCCTGCCGTCACGGGAGAGCAGATACCAATCGGTGTGGTGCATGTGCATCATGTGGGCGACGCCGGTGCGGTTGACGATCTCCCAGGTGACGGTCGAGTCGAGCAGCGGGAAGGCGTCGGCGCGAGCGGGGTTGAAGGTGCGGCCGTTGATCTGCCAGACGGGCTTGAAGAGCCCCCCGATCGAGATCGTCCAGGTGAAGTCGGGGGTTCGCGAGACGTGCTTGGTCCAGCCCGGCAGCGGCCGCAGCGAACGCGGCACTCGCGTCTTGTCGGGCCCCCGTCGCGACCCGACTCGAAACTGCATCAGCGCGCCGATATAGGTCTTGGTTCCGCCTCCGCCGTCGCGGCCCCGACCGCTGCGCAGCTCGACCGACTCGCCGGAGGCTCCGGCGAAGTCGACGATCGCCTCAGCGCGCTCCCCCGGCCCGAGGAGAATGTGGCGGCGCCGCACGGGCTTGGGCATCAGGCCGCTGTCGGTGGCGATCTGCACCAAGGGCGCGCCGTTGGAGAGGTGGACGTCGTAGGAGCGGAAGTGGGAGACGTTGAGCAGGCGCAGTCGGTGGCGCTGCGGGCTGACCCGGTGGTGCGGCATGTACGCGCCGTTGACGAGGATCCGGTTGCCGACGACCCCGTCGGCCGGCGGGCGCAGGGCGGTGAACGGGTCGGTGAGCTGGTTGTGCCGGTCGAAGGCGCGATCGCAGATCATCAAGGGGACGTCGCGCTCACCGCTGGGCAGCGGCAGGGAGCGATCGAACTCGTCGTCGACGATCCACATCCCCGCCAAGCCGCGCCAGACGTTGCGGGCGGTGTGGTCGAGGCGATGGTCGTGGTACCACTGGAACGCCGCGCGTTCGGGCCGCGCGTCCTCGCGCAGGTCGTAGACGTAGGTCTTGCGGCCGCCGGGCTCGATGAGGAGGTCGTTGCCCGACGCCCGCGCGGAGAGACCGCGCGGGATCGCGCAGTAGAAGGAGCGCGGATGGGAAGGGGTCAGGCCGCCCGGCTGGCCGTCGAACCGGCTGCGGTTGTGGCCGCCATGCAGGTGGACCGTCAGCTCGCCGGCGGCTCGGGGCAAGCCGTGAGCGAAGGTCACCTCGGTCCTCTGCCCGGCGGAACGCCTGATCGTCGGGCCGGGAAAGGTCCCGCCGTAGGTCCACATCCGGGTCGGCCGGCCGGGCAGGACGCCGACCTCCGCCTCGCGGATCGGTATGTGCAACTCCGCCCCGTGAAGCTCCCTCGGGAGCGGTAGCGGGTCGCGGAACGGGGGTGGCGCGGGCAGCCGCCCGGCGCGGGCAGCCGGAGCCGCTCCGCCCGACCGGAGGTCGAGCGGGAGCAGCGCCGCCAGGGCGCCGCCGCCCAAGGCGCCGAGAAAGGCTCGGCGCCTCAGGCGTGGCGAGGCTTGCGGCGAATCGTCCGTCTCTAGCCGCCCGGGAGCACGTTGATCGTGCCCTGCATCCAGGGGTGAATCGCGCAGAGGAAGTAGATCCTCGTCGCACCAGCGGAGGTGTCGAAAGCGGTCGGAGCGGAGAACGACGTGCCTGGTTTCTCACCCGTGAACCAGGAATCGCCCTTCTTGGTGAGGCTGCCCAGTGTGCTCCAGCCGTTCGGCCCGATCACCGGGTTCTTTTTAACCGGCCCGTTGCCTTTGACGCCGTGCCAGTTGGCGATCGCTTTGCAGATGTGTTTGGGCGTGAAGCAGAGCTGACGCGCTTTCGGCGTCTTGGGGAGCGACGCTTTGGTCACCAGCGAGAAGGTGTGGGGACCGACTTTGTGCGGGTTGGTCGTGTTGACGATTTCCAGGTCTTCCCCGTTGACGATCGTCTTCGGCGCTTCGAAGCGAAGGCCTTTGCTGTCTTTGATGTAGACGGTGGCTGCCGAGGCAACCGAGGCCAGCGCACAAAGTGCGACAAGAGCCGCCAAGCCGACCAGGATCAAGGTTCTGGCCGAGATGGCGAGAGAACGAGTTGACTTCACAGATGCTCCTTTCAAAGCAAGGTTTTCAGGCCCGCAAGCGGTAACCCTTTGCAAAGAGTCGCAGATTCACGGCGAAGAGAACAGCCGTCGCCGCGGTCAGCGCCAGCAGCGACAGGGCGATGCTGACTTCGCTGAAGCCGACGAAACCGTAGCGGACCAGATTGATCATGTAGAAGATCGGGTTGAAGTGGGTCAGCGTCTGGAACGGCTGCGGCAGCAGGGTGGCCGAGTAGAAGACGCCGCCGAGGAAGATCAGCGGCTGCAGCACGAAGGTCTGGGCGAAGGCGACGTCGTCGAACTGTTCGGCACGGACGCCGATCAGCACCCCGAGCTGCGAGAAGAAGAAGCCGACCAGGAACAGCGAGGGAATCAGGACGAGGATGTGGTCGACCGGCAGGTCGACCAGCAGCGAGGCGGCGATGAAGGTCAGCAGCGCCACAATCAGGCCACGCATGAAGCCGCCGAGCGAGAAGGCAAGCAGCAGCTCCAGCGGCGATGCCGGTGAGGAGAGCTGGTCCTGGATCGCCCCCTGGAATTTCTGCTGCAGGATCGAGGAGGAGTTGTTGGAGAAGGCGTTGATCGACCAGGCCATCATGATCAGGCCGGGGATGACGAAGACGACGTAGTCGATCCCGTGCAGATTGCCGACCCGGGAACCGAGCGCCGCGCCGAAGACCGAGATGTAGAGGAAGGTTTCCAGCAGCGGTGCGCCGATCGTCTGTTTCTTGATCTTCATGAAGCGGTTGACCTCGCGCCGCCAGAGCGTCGCGAAGCGGATCTGGCCAGGGTTCATGCCGGGCTGACCTCGATGTGCGAGCGCGAGAGCTCCTTGCGGCCGACCAGGGCGAGGTAGGCGTCCTCGAGGTTGTCGACGCCGTAGCGGGCGGCCAGCTCGTCGCTGGTGCCCTCGCCGACGATCTGGCCTTCGTTGATGAAGGCGATCCGGTCGCAGAGCTGCTCGGCCTCCTCGATGTAGTGCGTGGTCAGCAGGATCGTCGTCCCTTCCTGGTTGATCCGCTGAACGTAGTGCCAGAGCTCGAGCCGCAGCTCGACGTCGACGCCGGCCGTCGGCTCGTCGAGGATCAGGAGGCGCGGCCGGTGCATCATCGCCCGCGCCAGGATCAGCCGCCGTTTCATCCCGCCCGAGAGCGTGCGGGTGCGTTCGTCGGCCTTCTCGGTGAGGGAGAAGGTCTCGAGCAGCTCCCTGGTCCGCTCGCGCCGCTCGCGCTTGGGCATGCCGAAGTAGCCGGCGTGGTAGTCGAGCGTCTCCTCGACGGTGAGGAACCAGTCGAGGTTGACCTCCTGCGGCGCCAGGCCCACCGCCTGCCGCGCCTCGCCATAGTCGGCGATCGCGTCGTGGCCGAAGACGTGGATCGCGCCCCCGGTCGGCTGCGCCAGCCCGGTCGTGCAGTGGATCAGCGTCGACTTGCCGGCGCCGTTGGGCCCGAGCAGGCCGAACAGCTCCCCGGGCGCGATCTCCAGGGAGACCCCGCGCAGCGCCTCCACCCCGGTCGAGTAGCGCTTCGCCAGGTCCTTGATCTGGAGGGCGTTGACGCCATGGCCGTCGGCTTGGGCTGGATCGCTCATCGCAGAGCAATCTAGGGAATGCGGCCCCTCGGCCCGCGCAACGTCACCCGGAGGAGCGACGCAGGTGACGCAGGACCGACTGCGCGGCGTTGTAGCCGTTCATGCCGTGGGCGCCCGCGGAGGGCGGGGTGGCCGCCGAACAGATGTAGACGCCGGGGATGCCGGTGGCGTAGGGGTCGAGTGCGATGCGCGGCCTGAAGAACGACTGCAGCGGCGTGTTGGCGCCGGTGAGGATGTCGCCGCCGACGTAGTTGGGGTTGTAGGAGGCAAGGTCCTCCGGGGAGCGGACGTGACGGGCGACGATCCGCTCGCGCAGGCCGGGCGCGAAGCGTTCTACCTGGTCGATCACCGACTCGGTCGCGTCGCCGTCGTAGCCATGGGGCACGTGTGCGTAGGCCCAGATCGGATGCAGGCTGCCGCGCGAGCGCGAGGGGTCGGCGAGGTACTGCTGGCCGACGAGGACGAAGGGCCGCTCCGGCATGCGACCGGCGTGGACCTGACGTTCGCTCTCGGCGATCTCCTCGAAGGAGCCGATCGCGTGGACCGTTCCGGCCCGCGGCGAGACGTCGTCGACCCAGGGCACGCCGCCGTCGACCGCGAGGTCGACCTTGAAGGCGGCGGGGCCGTGCTTGAAGCGACGGTAGGCCCGTGCCACCCGCCCGGGCAACCGCTCGCCGGCGATGTCGGCGACGGCGCCGGGAGCGAGGTCGAAGACGACCGCGTCGGCGTCGGGCAGCTCGGCCAGCGAGCGTATCGGCCGCCCGGTCTCGATCCTGCCGCCGTGCTCGCGAACCGAGGCGGCGAGCGCGTCGGCGATCGCCTGCGAGCCGCCGCGGGCGACCGGCCAACCGTTGTGATGGCAGGCGCAGGTGAGGGCGAGGCCGGCGGCCGAGCCGAACGGGCGGCCGAAGGGGCTGAACGAGTGAGCGGCGGTGCCGCCGAACAGGGCCCGGGCCCGCGGGGTGGGCAGGGCACGGGCGAGAGCGCCGACCGGCGCCATCGCCCGCAGGCCGAAGGGGACGAGCCGCAGCGGGTGGCGGGGCAGGCGCGCCAGCGGGCCCATGACGTCCTCGCTGAGCGCGTCGAAGTGCTTCGAGGCCGAGCCGAAGAGGCGCTTCCAGCCGGATCCGGCGGGGCCAAGGCCGGCCGCGGTCTCCTCGATCGAGCGGACCATCGCCGCGGCGCTGCCGTCGTCGAAGGGGTGGGCGAGGTCGATCTCCGGCCAGGCCCACTCGAGCCCGTGGCGCTGCAGGTCGAGTGAGGTCAGGGCCAACGAGCCCGGTGAGAAAGGGTGCGTCGCCGAGCAGTCGTCGTGCAGCAGCCCGGGCAGGGTCAGCTCGCTGGTGCGGGTGCCGCCGCCGATCGTCGGGGCGGCCTCGATCACCGTCACCCCCACCCCGGCCCTGGCAAGCGTCGCGGCGGCCGCGAGGCCGTTGGGGCCGGCACCGACGACGATCGCGTCGCTCATGCCGGCGTCGGGGCGTGATCCCCCGCGGTGGCGGAGACGGGCTCAACCGGGAAGGGCCGCTCGTCCAGCCAGGGCTGACGCTCGACCATGTCGGCGACGTTGACCCAGCCCTCCTCGACCAGGCCGGTGGCGGCATCGAAGATCCGGTAGCGCTGGCGCTGCACGTGCGCCGGCTGGGACTCGAGCACGACCACCCGCACCTCACCCGGCCCGAAGTTGCAGCGCTCCTGTATCGCGGCCAGCAGCCGCTGGTCGTGGAAATGACCGTCGCCGAAGTTGTAGCCGAGCACCACGCCGGCGACCAGCTCGCCCTCGCGCACGGTGTAGTCCTCGACGTCGTCGACAGCGCGCAGCACGAGCCCGTTGAGCGCCCGCCCGTGCGAGTGCATCGAGCGGAAGGCGAGGCCTTTGTAGATCAGCACCTCGATCAGCTCGGGGTCGTAGAACTTGGCGAGCTGCTCGGTGACGATCGGCGCCGGCTTGACCAGCCCGCTGTCGAGCTTCGCCTCCGCACCGCCCTCTTTGCGGAACAACCACTGGCTCGTCGCCCAGTTGCCGGCGTAATAGCGCATCGAGGGCAGGAAGGAGACGAGGTCGGGCCGGAAGTTGCCCAACACCGGCAGGCCGACGCAGGTGACGGCGAGGATCGCCAGCAGCAGCGGATCGTCGATCGTCGAGAAGGACGTGTCGCCGTAGTGGCCGAAGAGGAAGAGCAGGCCGAAGATCATGAAGATGTTCCACTCCAGCGGCACCGCCAAGGGGAACGTGGAGAGGATGTGGAGGTGGAAGATCACCATCCCGGCGACGGCGAGCGTGCCGATGACCCCGCCTTGTGAGACGAGCAGGATCAGCGGCAGGGTGAACTCCGTCACCGTGCCCAGGTGAGCGGTCAGCGCTCCCATCGATGAGGGCCGCAAATCCTCGGGATGATCGCGATAGAGCCGCCGCTTCGCCGCCCGCCACCTGTTCCACGGCGTGTTGCTGATCATCACCGTGACGACGAAGGGGAAGTGGCGGTTGAGCTTCGAGGAAGCGGCCCCCCACCAGATGCAGACGAAGACCAGCTGCGCGGCGATGATCATGTTCGTCAGCGGGAAGAGGAAGATGATCGCCAGGCTGCCGTAGATCTCCGCGCGGGCGGCGAGGAACGGGACCTTGTCGCGCAGGCCGAGCAGGACGAGGAGGGCGAGCAGGGCACCGACGGCGACCGGGTCGAGACGCCCAGCGGTGCCGGCGGTTGCGTCGACACCGCCGGAAAGCAGCAGGTTGAGGGCGGCGGCGATCAGCCCGGCGTAGACGGCGACGTCGAAGATCGTCCGCCGCGTCCCCCGAGTCAGCGGCACCCGCTCGGGCCAGGGCGGCAGGCGCGTCGTCCCCGGCCGCAGCCAGTAGAGGACGCCGCCGATCATCGGTGAGAAGCGCAGGGTCAGCGGCAGCGAGCCGGCGCCGAGCCCGAGCACCTCCCAGAGCATCGTCCAGATCACCGCCTTCTGGAAGACGATCGGTTCGGTCCACCAGTCGCCGAGGCTGCCAAGCCCGCCCAGCCCGTCGGTCGTCGCCGAAATCAGCAGCAGGCCGCCCCCGGCGTAGACGATCAGCTTGAGGATGTAGAGCAGGTAGACGAAGGTGGGCGTACCGAACCCGTTCAGCGCCCAGTCCTGGGCAAGCACCTTGATCCGCTCCAGGTGGGGGCGGCGCTTCCACTCCTCGTACTCCATCGGCGGCTCGGTGGGGTTGATGAAGCCCATGGCAGTCGAATCTATCGCCACCCCGATCGCGTGGTTCTTTATTCGCCCAATGGGTAACTAAGGAACCACGCTTTCCCTAGGGTTGTGCCTATGCCGGGTCCCTTGCTTGCGGTCGACACGCCGTCGCTGCTGTTTCGCGCGTATTACGCGCTGCCCGACTCGATCGTGGGGCCGGATGGGAAGCCGGTCAACGCGCTGCTCGGCACCGCCAACCTGATCCTCGCCGAGGTCGAAGCGCACGGCCCGCGCGCCGTCGTCCTCTGCTTCGGACCCGACGCGGCGTCGTACCGAACCGAGCTCTACCCCGCCTACCACGCCGAGCGGGAGGCGGCGATGCCCGACGACCTCTCACCGCAGTTCCTCGCCGCGCGTGACTTCTTCGAGGCTTTCGGCTGGACGGTCGCGACCAGCGATGACCTTGAGGCCGACGACCTGCTCGGCACCTACGCGCATCGCGAGGCCGAGGCCGGTGGCCACGCGATGGTGATGACGGGGGACCGCGACATGTACCAGTGCGCGGGAGAGCGGGTCACCGTCCTCTACGTGAAAACCGGCGGCGGCAAAGGCGCCGAAGAGGTCGGCCCGGACGAGGTCCGCGAGCGCTACGGGATCGATCCCGAGCTGGTTCCCGACTTCATCGCCCTGCGCGGCGACCCCTCCGACGGCCTGCCCGGAGCCAAGGGCGTCGGGCCGAAAACCGCGGCCGAGCTGCTGCGCCGGCACGGCTCGCTGGAGTCGATCCTCGACAACGCGATC
>DASSXC010000255.1:0-7102 GCA_035704205.1 Solirubrobacterales bacterium
CGCCGCCCACGTGCGGGCGGTCGAGAACGGCAGGCTCGGCTGGCGCCGGCCACGCTCCGACGGGCGTCGGGGTGGCCGCAGGGGCAAGACCGACGTCTACCTGAAGGAACTGGGACGCCAGCTTTTCGGCTACGCGGCACCCGACCCAGGCCAATCCCCCAAGGGCCGACTGCTGCCGCGCCGCCTGCACGGCTACCTCGTCCTCGACAACGACTACAACGCCTTCCAGTACCCCGGCACCAGGCCGCTGGCCGACCTCGAGGTAACCTTCGCCCACGAGTACTGCCACATCCTGCAGATGGGCTACGACGCCTACCAGGACGCCTGGATGGCGGAGTCGACGGCGGTCTGGATGGAGGACCAGGTCTACAACCGGATCGACGACTACCTGCGCTACGTGCGCCGCTGGGTGCTCCTCTACCGCACGCCGCTGACCGCCAACTCGATCCGCGAGTACGGCGGCACGGTCTGGAACGAGTGGCTGGCGCGTCGGTACGGGCGCGGCATCGTGCGCGACGCCTGGTCGCGTGCCCTCTACGCCCGCCCGGGCGGGTTCTCGGTCGCCAGCTATGACGCGGCGATCCAGGCGGCCGGCGGTTCGGACGTCAGCCGCGACTTCGCCCGCTTCGCCCGCGACGTCGCCGAGTGGCGCACCGGCACCCGCTTCCGCGAGGGTCGTCGCTATCCCGACGCGCCCCGCCAGGACAGCCTGCCACGCGACGGTCACCCGCTGCAACGGGAGCTCAACCACGCCACCTTTCAACTGCTGCGGGTTCGCCCGGCCCGTGGCCGGGCCGTCATCGCCCAGGCCGACGCGCCGCGCGGTGTCGCCGCCGGCCTGGCGCTGGTCGGGCGGATCGGCAGCGAGCGGGGTGGCCGGGTCGTCTCGCGACTGCGGTTTCGCCGCCACGGTGGCCCGATGACCGTCCGCCTGGACAACCCCGAGCGCTTCGAGCGAATCACCGCGGTGGTGATCAACGCCGACACCCGGGCCGAGGGCTTCAGCGCCCGGCGGCTCGACTGGAACTACTTGACCGACACGGCGCCGTTCCGGGTCCGCGCCCGCTCGGTGCGCTGATCCTCAGCCGGCGGAGCGGTGGCGACGGCTTCGGCGATCGCCCCTTCGAGGTCGAGCCCGAAGCTGTCCAGGTCGGCCATCGCGTCGTAGTCGCCGACGAGGCCGAAGTCGATCTGGCCGTTGTAGGACATGATCCCCACGCAGAGGGCCTGGCGGCGGGCAAGGGGGACGAGGGGGAAGATCGAGCCCATCGGTCGGCCCATCAGGTAGAGCGGGAACTGCGGGCCGGGGACGTTGGTGACGACGAGGTTGAAGAAGCGCTGGGCGGGCTGCAGGCGGGCCGCCTGCGAGGCGATCGTCGGCGGCGCGAAGTCGGTCAGCCTGGTCAGCAGCTCGGCGCCGACCGCCTGACCGGAGCCCTTCAGGTCGCCCATCGTCTCGCTCACCTCGCGCAGGCGCTCGACCGGGTCCTGAGACCAGACCGGAAGCGGCGCCATCATCGCCGAGATGCGGTTGCCGAGCGCGCCCCGCTCTTCCTCGGCGCGAACGCTGACCGGCACCATCGCCCGCATCTTCAGCTCGTCGGTGTCGTGGCCGCGGGCCCGCAGGTAGTTCCCGAGCGCGCCGGCGACGACCGAGAGGACGACGTCGTTGACCGTGCCGCCGTGGGCGTTCTTGACCCGCTTGAAGTCGGCGAGGTCGGCGCGCACGAAGGCGAGGCGGCGGTGGGGCCCGATCTCGACGTTGAAGGGCGTGCTCGGGGCCGCTGCGGCGACCTCGAGGAACCTGCCGGTGTCGGCGAGGCCGCGCAGCACCTGGCGCGGGCCGCGCAGCGCTGCCCGCACCCCGCGGACGATCTCGCTCGGGCTCGTCATCCGCTCCCGCCAGGCCTCTCCGAGCAGCTCGAGATCGGTCGGCTCAGGCCGCGGCGCCCACTTCGGCGGTCGCACCGGCGGGTGGTCGGGGTCCTCCTCCAGATCGAAGAGCACGGTGGTGATGTCGACGCCGGAGATGCCGTCGACCAGGGCATGGTGGCTCTTGCCGACCACGGCGAAGCGGTCGTCTTCGAGCCCCTCGACCAGCCACAGCTCCCAGAGCGGCTTGGTGCGGTCGAGCTGCTGGGAGAAGATCCGCGCCGCCAGGTTGCGCAGCTGCTCCTCGGAGCCCGGCGCCGGCAGCGCCGTGCGGCGCACGTGGTAATCGAGGTTGAGGAAGGGGTCGTCGACCCAAACCGGGCGCCCCTGGTCGAAGGGGACGGTGCGCAGCTTCTGGCGGAAGCGCGGGACGAGGTGCAGGCGCGACTCGATGTGGTCGCGAAATTCTTCGTGGGAGGGGGGAGAGCCGTCGAAGACGATCGTCGAGGCGACGTGCATGTGCGCGCCGGCGCGCTCCATGTGGAGGAACGAGGCGTCCAGCCCGGTCAGTCGATCGCCGCTCATGGGTTCAATCTTCGCATGGGGCCCATCCCGGCAGGGGTTCCACTTAACTTTTTCGGTGGATCGGAGTTGGGCTGGCGCCCGAAGCGCTCAACGAAAAAGTCACGACGTTCCACCCCTGCCGGGATGGGCCCTAGCCGACGCCGAGTTGCATCTGGGCCTGCGAGGGATCGGCCTCAGCGGCGTCGTCGCTGGTGAAGCTTGCGACCCGAACGCCGAGCAGGCGCACCGGGCGGGGTGGGGCGTAGGCGCGCAGCAGGTCGAGCGCGACGGGAGTGACGACCTCCGGATCGTTGGTCGGTTCGTCGAGCGTGTGGGCGCGGGTGGCGTTGGTCCAGTCGTCGAGACGGACCTTGATCCCGATCGTGCGGCCCTCGAGGTCACGCGAGCGCAGGCGCCGGCAGAGCTCTTTGGAGAGCGAGGCGACGTGGGTGGCCATCTCCTCGGGGTCGGCGACGTCGACGTCGAAGGTGATCTCGGTCGACTGCGACTTGGTCTCGCGTTCGACCGCGATCGGGGTCTCGTCTTCGAAGCCGGCGCGGGCGCGCAGCCAGCGACCGCTGCGCGGGCCAAAGGCCTGTTCGAGGACGGCGGCGTCGTGGGCGCGCAGCTCGGCGAGGGTGCGGATGCCAATCCCCTCCAGCTTGACCACGGTCTTCGGGCCGATCCCGGGCACGAGGCCGGGCGGCTCGGTGGCGAAGCGCTCGAGGGCTTCTGCCCGTGAGAGAACGACCAGCCCAGCCGGCTTGCCCAGCTCGCTGGTGATCTTGGCCAGCAACCGGTTCTCGGAGATGCCGACCGAGCAGGTAAGGCCGGTGTCCTCGCGGATCTCGGTGGCGATCCGCCGCATCGTCGCCTTGGGGGAGAAGAGACCGGAGAGGTCGATGTAGGCCTCATCGAGCCCGACGACTTCAACCGTCTCGGCATTTGCCCGCAGAATCTCCATCACCTGCCGTGAGGCCTCGCGGTAGGCGGTGAAGTCAGGCTGCAGGTACACCGCATCCGGCAGCCGCCTACGCGCCACAGCCGCCGGCATGGCCGAGTGGATCCCGGCCAGCCTGCGAGCCTCATAGCTGGCCGTGGTCACAACGGCCCGCGGCCCCGACCCGCAGACGACGACTGGTTTCCCCTTCAGCTCCGGCCGCCGCCGCAGCTCGACCGACGCATAGAAGGCGTCCATGTCCAGGTGAGCGATCGTCCGCTTTTCGGTCACCCACCGATGGTAGGCCGGCAGTGAGACGCAACTTTCGGGCCGTAGAATCCAACCGTGGCGTCCCCCGAGGCAAAGAACCTGGAGGCGATCTCCAAGGCGATCGACCAGCACAACCGCAACTGTCCGTACCCGGCGGCGGAGGTGCGGATGAACCCGTTCGAGGTCGAACGGCTCGGCTGGGAGGAGATCCGCGGCATTCCCGTTATCCCAGACTCTGCGATCGGCACCGGCCGCTTCCGCATCGTCTGCTCACGCGAACTCGACGACGCCGGCCTCGAAGAGACCGAGGCAATCGGTCGCGAGCTCGAGACCGTCGGTCCGGCGAGCAACTAGCCTCGAACGACCTCCGTCGAGCACGCTATGTCCCGCGCAATCTCAAGCGCATTGCCATGTCCGCTGCTGAGCCATTCGCGCGCGGCAGGATCTATCCATCCGGCGATGACCAGCATGTCTTCTAGGCGCGCCGCGACATCCTGGTTCAACAAGGAGTCATGGTGAGCTACGCGATTGCGGAATCTACGAAGTAACCTCATCCGCAAGCTGAGGTCTTTGCGCATCAACGGAGCATGGGGAAACGCAGAGCGGAGCTGGCGTCGCCATAGCTCCTCGTACTTGCGCCCGAAGAGAGCAGCCCAGAACGCAAATGAGAGCCCGGCGATCACCTGTCCCCTTGTAGCTCGCCGGTCCTTCTCTACTCTGTTGACGGCGACAACGACCTGGCTGATTCCATAGGGGCTCAGAATCTCGGGATCGAAAAGCCAGGTTTCTGTGAGCGGAATATCTGGTTGGCCATACCCAAGGGTCGCATCGATGGTATTGCGGACCAACACCTCAAAGCGATGGATCAGCTCGAATGAGGTAGCCGTGAGCAAGATGTGCTTCTCGTAGAGCGCGACAGCACGTTCGTGGTCATAGTCACAGCGCTCGAGAAATGGCCTGAACCGTGCCTCAGATAGCCAATCTCGTGCCTGTCGTTCGGTCATCCCTGTTCCATCCAGCGATTGCGCTACTCTTTGTCTGTCGCCCCGGTCCCGCCTAGGACTCCTCGGAGTTATGCGGCCGGGGCTTTGTCGTTCCGTCGGGCACAGGGAGCCCAACTGCTGACAGAAAGTATCGCAGACGACCCGGCTGAACACTCGCCTCAGACCGAGTTCCAGAAGTCCAAGCCGAGTTCGCTCAGCAGCCGCTGGGCTTCGATGTTCAGCTGGGTGAGTTCGCCGGTCCAGATCAGGACGCCCATGGCTATGAGGATCAGGCCGCCGGTGGCGACTATCGCCTGGTAGTGGCGCTTGACCACGGTGAAGGCGGTGGTCATGCGGGAGAAGGCGACGGCGGTTAGGAGGAAGGGGATTGCCAGGCCGGCCGAGTAGACGGCGAGGAGGAGGGCGCCGCGGGCGGCCGAGCCGGAGAGGGAGGCGGCGGAGAGGATCGCGCCCAGCGTCGGGCCGATGCAGGGGGTCCAGGCGATCGCGAAGGCGGCGCCGGCGACGATCGGGCCGCCCTTGCCGGCACGCTCGAGCAGGGCGTCGAGGTGCCACTCGCGATTGAGGCGGGTGATGAACAGCGAGGCGACGAAGAGGATGCCCATGGCGATGATCAGGGCGGCGGAGATCCTGGTCAGCAGCTCCTTGTGGTCCTGCAGGGTCGCGCCGAGGCCGGTCGCGGTCAGGCCCAGGGCGATGAAGATCGCCGAGAAGCTGGCGACGAAGAGCAGGCTCGGGCCCAGCACCCGCCGCCAGCCGGCGCTCTCGAGCTCCGCCGCCGAGACGCCGCTGACCGCCGAGAGGTAGCCGGGGACGAGCGGCAGGACGCAGGGGGAGAGGAAGGAGATGACGCCGGCGGCGAGGGCGGCGAAGATGCCGACCCCCGCGGTCGGATCGGTGCTCAGCTCGGCGAGGATCACAGCCCTTCAGGGTACTTGCGCGGCGCGGTCCGACCAACGAGGATGCCGCGCATGAACCTCAACGCGCTGATTCTCAACTGCACCCTGAAGAAGTCCCCCGAGGTCTCCAACACCCAGGGGCTGATCGACATCGTCACCGGCCACTTCGACGAGCTCGGCGTCACGCACGAGACGCTTCGTCCCGTCGACTACGACATCCCCTTCGGCGTCGTCTCCGACATGGGGGAGGGGGACGAGTGGCCCCAGATCCTCGAGAAGGTCCTCGCCGCCGACATCTTCGTCATCGCGATGTCGATCTGGTTCGGCGTGCGCAACAGCGTCAGCCAGATGGTGATCGAGCGGCTCGACGGCACCTACAACACGACCAACGAGGTCGGCCAGTATCCGCTCTACAACACGGTCGGCGGCGTGGTCGTCACCGGCAACGAGGACGGCGCTCACGCCTGCGCGGAGACGACCCTCTTCAACCTCACGCATCTCGGTTGCGCGATCCCGCCCAACGCCGATACGTACTGGGTCGGCGACGCCGGGCCCGGCCCGTCGTTCATCGAGGCCGGCGGCAAGGACCATCCCTACACGCAGAAGACCGCGAAGTGGATGGCCCACAACGTCACCCACCTCGCCCGCATCCTCAAGCGGAGCCCGATCCCGCCGGAGGGCAACACGGTGCCAGGCTGGCAGCCGAAGGACTGCGGCGGCCACGACGACCGCATGCCCGGCGGACACGTCGGCTGAGGGCCAGCTGAAGCGGCATCGCGGCGCGAGGCGCGCGACGGAAACTGCGATGCCGTTAGTACACCAGGATTTTCGAAAAGTGTTGACCGGCGGTTGCGGCCAACGGATGGCCGACGCCGTCTCCTTCCGGTCCGAACCCCGCCGCCAGCCGCCGCACGGTAGATTTTGGCCAGCCAGCCAAACCGCCGCGCGCCCGCGGCGCGACACAGGAGAGACCTTTGAGCACCCGCACGTTCGTGATCGGGGTCGGGATGACGAAGTTCGACAAGCCCGGCACCAAGGAAGGCGACTACCCGGACTGGGCCGAGGAGGCCGGCAAGAAGGCGCTCGCCGACGCCGGCATCCCCTACGAGGACGTCGAGCAGGCCTTCGCCGGCTACTGCTACGGCGACTCGACCTACGGCCAGCGGGCGCTCTACCAGCTCGGCCTGACCGGGATTCCGGTCGTCAACGTCAACAACACCTGCTCGACCGGCTCCTCGGCGCTGTTCCTGGCGCGCCAGGCGGTCAAGGGCGGTCTGGTCGAGTGCGCGATGGCGGTCGGCTTCGAGAAGATGGAGCCGGGCTCGCTCGGCGTCAAGTACACCGACCGCACCAACGCGCTCGACAAGCACGCGATGCGCATGTTCGAGATCCGCGACCCCGAGCAGTCGCCGCCGGCGCCGCAGATGTTCGGCAACGCCGGCCGCGACCACATGGAGAAGTACGGCTCCAACCCCGACCACTACGCCTGGATCGGCTGGAAGAACCACAAGCACTCGGTCAACAACCCCTACGCCCAGTTCCAGGACGAGTAC
>DASSXC010000256.1:0-17057 GCA_035704205.1 Solirubrobacterales bacterium
CCTCCACCATCGCCTCGATCTGCTTCTCGACCGTCCTCAGATCCAGAACCTGAATTGCCTCGCGTGCCTCGTCGGCGGTGTGCGAGCCGGCGGCGAAGGCGTGGACCACGGTCGAGGACCAGCCGCTGAGAAGCGCCCAGAGCACTGGCCCCGCATCGGGGCCGAGCTCGATCGGCCCGTCGGGGCTGCGGTCCAGCCATTGCTGCAGGACCAGGCCGACGAAGGGAACCTCCTTGCCGGCGGGCGTCGGCTGCAGCATCGTGTCGGGACCGATCGGGGCATCGGGGCCCAGGCTGGGATCGGCCGGTTCGACCAGGTAGGGGTCGATGAACATGGTGATGTCGAGCGGGTCGTCGGGGTCGGGTAGCTCGAGCTCGTCCACGAGCTGCACCCCGGTGGCGGCTTCCGCCAGCAGCGGCAGCAGCACGCTGCGCTTCATCGAGCTGGTCAGGTAGAGCAGCGTCAGCGCCCCGGCGCGTGCCTTGAAGCCGCCTTCGCCGGTCCCACTTTCGGGGGCGCCGGCCATCTACTCCGGCGCGACCGCGATTCCAAACAGCGTCTCGTGCAGCGTGCTGACCAGAGCGCGGGCGAGCCAGCTGTCGCCGCCGCTGCGCACGAGTTGGGCGTCGGGCTCGATCACCGTGTCCAACCAATCGCCGGCGGTGCCGGTCGCCCAGGCCTTGGCCTTGGGGTCGAGCCCGGCTTCGCAGGAGACGATGTGCCCCTGGTCCACCCGCACGGTGACGCCGGTCAGGCGTGAGCTCTCGTCCTCCTCCAGCCTGATGCCGAGACTGCAGGTGCCGGAAAGCTGCCGCGGCAGCTCGACCAGTCCAAGGCTGCAGCGGAACCCCGCTTCGACATCGAGGGCGTCGATCGGCGCCATGTCCTCGCGCGGTTCGCGTCGCTCCAGCCGGGCCGAGGCGATCAGCGCGGCGATCCCGGCACGCAGCCAGTCGGTGGCCGCGTAGATCGGCTCGCCGCCCTCGCCGATCAGCGCCTCGACCTGTCCACTGCTTTGCAGTGCGGCGAGGTGGTCCTTGATTTCCGCGCCGCTTAGGTCACCGACCGCCTCGTACAGCTCGTCGAAGGTGTGCGGTCCTCGGGCGAGGACGTGCACCACGGTCGCGGTCCATCCTTCGGCGAGGGCCAACACCGAACGCGCCGCCTCGGGACTGTGGAAGTGCAGCGGGCCCTGCGGTCCGCACTGCAGCCAACGCTCGGCGACGAAGCCGGCGAAGAGCACTTCCCGACCGCCCGACGTGACCCTGTACTCGTGCTCGGCGCTCACCTCGAGCGGCCGATTGGCGACCTCGCGCAGGATGCCGCGATTGATCGGGTCCGTGGCCATCAGGAGCACTCGCGCACCAGCACGCATCCTCCCGTTGCTTGCGTTGAAGTCTCCTCCCGCCAAGCCAACTTGGATTGTGGCACGTCGGGATCTTTTTTGGGAATTAAAGAGATTTCCTATCGGAATTCATCGACGCTGCAGCATCCAAAGATCACGTCGTTTGCTTGAAAGTGGGTAGTAGCGGCGTCCAGGAAGCCGTTGGTGCTTGCGCATGGCACTCAAGCGAGGCGGGTCGGGTGCCGATCAGGAACCGTGATGACGCCTGCCCGAGCTCGCTCCCGCTTGCTCTCTCTCCTGCGGAGCGAGCGCGGCATGGCTCTTCCCACGGCCCTGCTGGCGACCACCGCCAGCCTGGCGTTGGGCGGGGCGGCGGTGATGTCGACCGTGGACGTGCAGCGCGGCTCGAAGCGGGACAACGGCTCCAAGAGCGCGATCGCCGCCGCCGACGCGGGAGCGAACGTGGCGATGATGCGGCTCAACCGCCACGCGATCCTGCTGAACAACGAAAAACCGTGCTTGAAGCTGAACGGCAAAGGCGAGTTCGAAGCCGGCACGGCGCCGGCCTCCGAACCGGCCTGGTGCGCTCCGGTCGAAGGCGAAGTGGGCGATGCCAGCTACACCTATCGCGTCAGCGCCTACAACAGCGGCGCGGGCGCGGTCGACGTCGTCTCGACCGGGAAAGCGAACGAAGTCACGCGGCGGATCGAGCTCAGCCTCGACGAATCGAACCTCTGGACCGGCGTGACGAAAGAAGATCTGATCAAAAAAGAACTCGAACTGGCTGAAAAAAAAGGCACCAGCTCCAGTGAGCTCAAACAGCTCCAGGAAAAACTGAAAAAAGCCCAGGAAGAAGTCAGCAAAAGCGGCGGCATCGCCGGCTTGGTCGGGCGCGAAGGGATCGTCTCCAGCGGCAACGCGGACATCAAGGTGGGCGTCGCCACCAACGGCAACCTGACCACCTCGGGCAACACCAGCATCTGCGGCAGCATCCAGGTCGGCATCGGCAAAAAATGGGAAAAAACGGGCAACGCCTCGCAGTGCAGCGGCTACTCGGTCACCCAGGGCACCATGGAACTGCCGGCGGTGAGCAGCTTCATGCCCAGCAACATCGCCACGCAAAACTCCAACGGCCGGATCACCGCCTGCGCCAAAAAAAACCCGCTGCCGGAATGCCAGAAAGACACCTACAACGGCAGCTGGAGCAGCACGGACCCCTTCAACCCGACCAACCGCAGCATCAGCCTCTCCGGCAACACGATCCTCACCCTGGGCGGAAGCGACTACTGGGTCTGCTCGATCCAGCTCAGCGGCAACTCGAAGCTGATCATGGCCAAAGGGGCGCACGTGCGCTTCTTCTTCGACACGCCTGAGCACTGCGGCACCTCGAACCAGATCAGCATGAGCGGCAACAACGAAATCACCGCCACCGGCTACCAGCCCTCGCTGGGTCAGTTCGACGTGCCGGGCTTCTACCTACTCGGCTCGAAAACCTACGCCAGCCAGGTCTCCCTCTCGGGCAACTCCTCGACCACCAACGAGTTCGTGATCTACGCCCCCGAGTCGACGATCAACGTCAGCGGCAACGCGACCTTCAAAGGGATCATCGCCGGCAAGCAGATCAACTGGAGCGGCAACGGCAAGATCGAACAGGACAAAGGCTTCACGATCCCGCCTGAAATCACCTCCAAAGGCGGCGACGAAACGGTCGTCAAAACGCTCGAAGGCGAAACGACGAACAAAGAAGTGGAAATCAAAAAACTCGAAGAAGAACTCCTCATCATCAAACAGCAGCTCGAAGGCGTGTCGAGCGGCCGCACCTACAACGCCTCCGCCTACGTCGAGTGCAGCGGCGGCGCGGTCAGCTCCGGCCAGCAGCCCAACGCCGGCTGCTGAACAGTTCCAGAGCTGCGCGCCGGGAGCGTCCGGCGTCCTCCGATTCGCGCCGGCGCCCTCCCTTCACGATTCAAGCTCGCGGCGGTTCCTGTCGAGCTAGATAAGCGAACGTATGAGAGAGGCTCTGAACAGCAACCCGCTCGCACAGGCCGCCGTGATCGGCGTTCTGCTGGTCTGCGTGGCGATCTTCGTCGTCTCCAGCGGTGGTGGCGGCGAAGAAGAAGGCGGCGAACCGGCCGCGACCAGCTCCTCGGTCAGCACGACTGGAACCGCGCTAACCGAATCGACTCCCCCCGCCGGCGCCGAAGGCGGGCTGGAGGCCGTCGGCCAATCCGCCGCCGCTGCCGCGCCGCCGCTGCCGCGCCCGCTGATGCGCGCCTGGAAGGCGAACCAGACGCCGGTCCTCCTCTTCGTCCGCGACGGGGGCATCGACGATCGGCTGGTCAAGACCGCCACCGCCGGCCTCGCCGGTTTCCGCGGCACCGCCGTCTTCATCGTCCCCGCCCACCAGATCTCCCGCTACGCGGCGATCACCGAGGGCGTCGGCGTCGACCGTGTCCCGGCCCTGGTCGTCGTCACCCCGCGGCGCCTCGACCAGTCCGTGCCCACCGCCTCGGTCAGCTATGGCTTCCAGAGCCCGGAGAGCATCGCCCAGGCCGTGATCGACGCCGGCTACGAGGGCCCGACGATCGACTACCACCCGTGAGCTGAGCATGGAATCGCGGGACTTTCCCAGCCACCTGCGGCCGGTCCCCGATTCCGGCGACTCGACCGCGCCGGCCCTCGACCCCGGCGCCGCCGGCACGCCGGGCCTGACTCCGCCGCGGATGCGTGGCCGCTCCAGCGGCTTCGTGACCGACGTCCTCGTCGACCTCGGCTACGTCCCCGACGACGCCGCCCGCCAGGCGATCGAGGCGGCGCGGACCGCCGCCCGCCCGCCGGAGCAGCTGCTGATCGAGCAGGGCGTGGTCACGGCCGACCAGCTCTCACGGGCGGTCGCCGAGCGCTACGGGCTCGACCACGTCGACCTCGCCGCCTACCAGGTGGACATGGCGGCGGCGAACCTGATCTCGGTCAACACGGCGCGCCGCTACGGAGCGTTGCCGGTTGGCTTCGTCGACAAAGAGACGCTGCTGGTGGCGATGGCCGACCCCACCAACGTGCTCGCCGTCGACGACATCCAGATCGCCACGGCGCTGGACTGCCGGGTGGCGGTCGCGGCCGAGGAGGACATCGAGGCGCTGATCGGCCGCCTCAACACCCTGCAGAGCGCCGTCAGCGAGGCCGTCACCGAAGGCGAGGCCGAGGCCGAGGAGGAACTGGCCGCGGTCACGGACATGGAAGTCAGCGCCGAGGACGCCCCGGTGATCAAGCTCGTCTACAGCATCCTCGGGCAGGCGGTGGGGGAGGGGGCGTCCGATGTCCACTTCGAGCCGGGCGAAGGTGAGATGCGCGTGCGCTTCCGCGTCGACGGCGTGCTGCGCGAGGCCGCCCACGTGCCGAAGCGGATGGTCAGCGCCGTGATCTCGCGGATCAAGATCATGAGCGACCTCAACATCGCCGAGAAACGGGTGCCGCAGGACGGACGGGTCAGCGTCACGGTCGAGGAGCGCCGGGTCGACCTGCGTATCACCACGCTGCCGACCCAGCGCGGCGAGGGGGCGACGATCCGCATCCTCGACAAGGACAACGCGCAGCGCTCGCTCGACGACCTCGGCATGGACGGCGACGGGCGCCAGCGCTTCGAGGACGCCTTCCGCCAGTCCTACGGCGCCGTGCTGGTCACCGGCCCGACCGGCTCGGGCAAGTCGACGACCCTCTACGCGGCGCTGCAGGAGATCAACGAGATCGAGCGGAACATCATCACGATCGAGGACCCGGTCGAGTACCGGCTCGAAGGGATCAACCAGATCAACGTCAACCGCAAGGCGGGGCTCGACTTCGCCACCGGCCTGCGCTCGATCCTCCGCGCCGACCCGGACATCGTCATGGTCGGCGAGATCCGCGACGGCGAGACGGCGCGGATCGCGATCGAGGCGGCGTTGACGGGGCACATGATGCTGAGCACGCTGCACACCAACGACGCTCCGGGTGCGATCACCCGCCTGACCAAGATGGGGATCGAGGCCTTCCTGATCGCCTCCTCGGTCGATTGCGTGGTTGCCCAGCGCCTCGCCCGCAAGCTCTGCAGCCACTGCAAGCGACGTGCGATCGTTCCGCCGCAGGCGCTTGCCGAGGCCGACATTCGTCTCGGCGGGGATTTGGAGGGCTACGAACCGGTCGGCTGCAGTCGTTGCAACCAGAGCGGTTACCGCGGCCGGGTGGGGATCTTCTCCGTGATGGCGATGAGCGAGCGGATCAAGGAGATGACCGTCGCCCACGCGCCGGAGGCCGAGATCACCGCAACCGCCCGCGACGAGGGCATGCTCACCCTGCGCGAGGACGGCATCGGCAAGATCCGCGCCGGCCTCACCTCCCTAGAGGAGGTGGTCCGTGTCACCGCCTAACCCCACCTCCCCCGCCCAGATGAACGTTTGTACCCCCTATAGGGGGTACAAGGCTTCATTTTGCGCCGGGACGTGCCGCCCGCTCTTCAGGAATCGGATCGGAAGGCCGATCTAAGCGCCATGGCCGTCGACTTCTCAGAGGTCCTTCGCCGCATGGTCGAGACGCGGGCCTCCGACGTGCACGTCACGCCGGGGGTGCCGCCGTCGATGCGGGACAAGGGCAAGATCGTGCCGATGGAGGGCTTCGAGGTGCTGTCCGGCCAGGAAACCCGGGAGATCGTCTACAGCATCCTCAACGACGACCAGCGCAAACGCTTCGAGACCGCCAAACAGCTCGATTTCGCCTACGCGATCCCCGGCGTCGCCCGCTTCCGCGTCAACTGCTTCTTCCAGCGCGGCTCGGTCAGCGCCGCCTTCCGCCTCGTCCCCCAGGACATCCCCTCGCTCGACTCGCTCAAGGTCCCGCAGGTGCTGCGCGAGCTCTGCGCCAAACCGCGCGGCTTCGTGCTGGTCACCGGTCCGACCGGCTCGGGCAAGAGCACGACCCTGGCGGCGATGATCGACGTGATCAACGAAGAGAACCAGGACCACATCCTCACGATCGAGGACCCGATCGAGTTCCTGCACCAGCACAAACGCTCGATCGTCAACCAGCGCGAGGTCGGCTCCGACGCGCCCGACTTCGCCCTCGGCCTGCGCGCCGCCCTGCGCGAGGATCCCGACGTGATCCTGGTCGGCGAGATGCGCGACCTGGAGACGATCTCGACCGCGCTGACCGCGGCCGAGACCGGCCACCTCGTCTTCGCCACCCTGCACACCCAGTCGACCGCGCAGACGGTCGACCGGATCATCGACGTCTTCCCGCCCCAGCAGCAGGGCCAGGTGCGGACGCAGCTTTCGATCGCCCTGCAGGGCATCGTCACCCAGCAGCTCCTGCCCACCGCCGACGGCATGGGCCGCGTCGTCGCCACCGAGGTGCTGGTGCCGACGCCGGCGATCCGCAACCTGATCCGCGAGGGCAAGACGCACCAGATCTACGCGGCGGTGCAGACCTCGGGTGCGGTCGGCATGCAGACGATGGACGCCGACCTGGCGCGGCTGGTCCGGGCCGGGACGATCACCCGCTCGCTGGCCGAGCAGCGCGCCTCGGTCCCAGAGGAGCTCAAACGCCTGCTCGGCGGCGCCACGGTGCAGCCCGCCGCGCTGCAGGCTGAGGGGGTCGCGGCGGCGACCCCGCAGGCGCCCGCGCCGGCGGGTCAGCCTCCCGCTCCGGTCGGCGCCCCCCCCCGTCTACACCCAGGGCGGCTAGGCGATGGCGGGCGCGACCACCTTCGCCTTCCGGGCGATGGACGTCGGCGGCGCGGCCACGGCCGGCGAGGTCGAGGCCGAGTCCAAGGCGCAGGTAACCGAGCAGCTTCGCCAGCGCGGCCTGATCGTCCTCGACGTCAGCGAGAAGAGCGAGCCGTTCAAGATCGAGCAGCTCTGGCAGACCTGGAAAGGCGTCGACATGCGCGAGCTGGCCGTGTTCTCGCGCCAGTTCGCCACCCTGGTCGCCTCGGGGATGCCGATGCTGCGCACCCTGCACACGCTCGAGGAGCAGACCCAGGACGAGCGCATCAAGGAGGCGATCGGCGGCGTCCGCGCCGACATCGAGGCCGGCAGCACGCTGGAGCAGGCGATGGAGCGACACCCCGAAGTCTTCGATCGCCTCTACCGGGCGATGGTCCGCTCAGGCGAGGAATCGGGCCGCCTCGAGGACGCGCTCGACCGCATCGCCTTTCAGGTGGAGAAAAGCGACGCCCTGCGCCGCCAGGTCAAATCGGCGCTGATGTACCCGGCGCTGATCTTCGGCTTCGCGATGGTCGTGCTGGTCGCCGTGGTCGCCTTCGTCATCCCCGTCTTCGTCGGCATCTTCGAACAGATCGCCGAAGAAAACCCGGGCGAAAAGGCCGAACTGCCGCTGCCGACGAAGATCTGCGTTATGGCCTCAGACGCCATCACGGGTTACTGGTTCGTCCTCATCCCGGCGATCGTCGTAGCCTTCGTCCTCTTCTTCCGCTGGAAGCGAACCGACGCCGGCAAAGAGGCCTGGGACCGTTTCGCCCTCCGCCTGCCGGCGAAAATCGGCGACGTGATCCAGAAGGTGGCACTGGCCCGCTGGTCACGCACCTTCTCCGGCTCGGTGTCCGCCGGCGTGCCGATGCTGCAGGCGATCAAGCTCACCGGCGAGACCGCCGGCAACATCGTCCTCGAGCAGGCGATGGACGACGTCTACGACTCGGTCAAGCGCGGTGGCTCGCTGGCCGGGCCGATCGAGCGCAACCCGATCTTCCCGCCGATGGTCGGCCACATGGTCGCGGTCGGCGAGGAAACCGGTCAGCTGGAACACATGCTGAGCAAGATCGCCGACTTCTACGAGACCGAGGTCGACGCCAAGGTGAAAGCGCTGACCTCATTGATCGAGCCGATCATGATCGTCTTCGTCGGCGGCGCCGTCGGCTTCATAGTGATCGCGATGTACCTGCCGATCTTCGCCCTCTACGACAAGATCCGCTAGGTGATGCATTCAACCCCTCAGCATTGCCCCGCGCCAACTCGAGGAGCCGAGGGTTACGGCTTTTCCCGTAGATCGTCGGTCCGCAGGGGGCCGCGGGTCTGAGTTTTGGCGCGATGCAGCCCAAATTTCGGGGATCAAGGGATTTGGGGGCTGGTCGATTAGGGGTCTGTGATGAATCTGCCAGTGCCTCGGTGCAAAAGGCAAACCCGCTGTGAGGCGGGGGCGCAAAGCCTGCGGGGCTCCCTTGCGGGAGTCGGCCGGGTTACCACCGGGGTCGACAGACACCACGTGGCTTCACGCGACGGGGCTCTGGCGCAAACGATTAGGACCATAGGAGGTCACTAATGTTTCTCCAGAATCTCCGGGCCAAAGTAGGCGCCCGGCTCAACGGCGACAGCGAGGGCGGCTTCACGCTGATCGAGCTTCTCGTCGTCATGCTCATCCTCGGCATCCTCGCCGCGATCGCCCTGCCCGCCTTCTTCAACCAGAAGGACAAGGCCGGCGACGCCAAGGCCAAGGAGTACGCGCACTCCGCGCAGGTCGCGATGGAGACGTACGCCACCGACAACAACGGAAGCTACGCCAACGCGACTCCCCTCAAACTGGAAGAAATCGAGCCCACGCTCAGCAGCGCGACCTTCACCAACGTCGCTGCTGGTGCGTTCGTACCGGCACCGGATCCTGACGGCTACACGATCAGCATCGAAGGCAGCACCGGACAGGAGTTCTCGGTCGTCAACGACGAAGGTGAATTGTCATTCCCCTGCGAAGTTGGTGGCAAAGGCGGTTGCCCGGATACCGGCGCCGCTGGTGGCGCAGGCGACTGGGGTGGTTGATCTCTCCTGATCGCCTCAGCTTGGCCTGGCCAAGCGTGAACCGAGTTGCCGAGGGGCGGGCCTTGCGCCCGCCCCTCGCGCGTTCGGTCAGGCGTCCAGTGCAGGCCTAAGCGAATGACCCAAGCGAGCCGATAGAGCAGAGATGCCGTCGACGCGGAAACCTCGTGCCGCCCTTGCCGCTCTCGCGGTCCTCGCCGCGATGGCGCTGGGCACCCCCGCCGCCCACGGCAGCGACGCCCGCTACGAGGGGATCTCCGCGGATGGCGGGGCCGCCGTCTTCAGCACCGTCGACAAGCTAGTCCCCGGCGACACCGACATCCAGCGTGACGTCTACGTGCGCGACTTCGAGGAAGGGTTCGGTTTCGTGACCCGCGTGGCCTCACTCGGGCCAACCGGCGGCAACGACGCCTACACCGCCCAGTTCCTCGCGATCGATCCAGACGGCGAAGGGGTCTTCTTCTCGACTCGCGAGCGGCTCACCGCGGCGGACAAAGACACCGCAAGCGATATCTACGTCCGCGACCTCGGGCTGAACAAGACGACGCTGGTCTCCGCGGGTGCGGCCTCCTGCGCCGCTTCGGGCTGCGGCAACGGCGACGTCGACGCCGGCGCCGACGCGAAGGGCTTCGTCGGCGACGGCGACGTCGTCTTCTTCATCAGCAGCGAGAAGCTGACCTCGCAGGACGGTGACGAAAGCGCCGACGTCTACGCCCGCGACCTCGAAGCCGGCACGACGACGCTGGTCTCCGTCGCCGGCTCGCCCTGCTCGGGCAGCTGCGGCTCCGGAGCCAAACCGGCTTTCTTCCAGGGGGCCTCGGCCGACGGCTCGAAGGCGATCTTCACCACCGGGGAGGCACTGGTCGGCGCCGATGGCGACGACGAAGACGACCTCTATGTGCGCGACCTGGCGAGCGCCGAAACGAGACTTGCCTCTACGCCCGGCGCGGGCCCGGAAGCGTGTCCGGCCGGGGACAACTGCGAACCCGTCAACAGCGGCATCTCGGCCGACGGCTCCCACGTCTTCTTCGAGACCAACGAACGGATCTCAGCCGGGGACGGCGACGAAGCCCAGGACGTCTACGACTGGTCCGGCGGGCTGGCGAGCCTGGTTTCGACCGGCCCGGCCGGAGGCGACGGGACCGCGAACGCACTCTTCGCAGGGAGCTCGGCGGACGGCGCGGATGTCTTCCTAGCCACCGGGGAACAGCTCGTCGTCGCCGACACCGACTCGGCCCAGGACATCTATGTCCGCCACGACGGATCCAGCACCGAGCTGGTCTCTGCCGGCGACCCCTCCTGCGCCGCCTCGAGCTGCGGCAACGGATCGACCCCGGCGCTGCTCCAGTGGATCGCGGCCGACGGCTCCCTCGCGGTCCTCAGCACCGCCGAACCGCTGAGCGGCGAAGACGACGACGCCAAGGCCGACGTCTACTCGCGCCATCTGCCCGGCGGGCCGACCTCACTCGTCTCGCGCCCCGGCCCGACCTGCACCGACCCCGGCTGTGGCGACGGCGACCTCAACGCCATCTTCTCCGGCGCATCGGCTGACGGCTCGCACCTCTTCGTCGTCACCGCCGAGGCCCTGGCGCCACCGGCGTCGGGTGACACGACCGGCCCCGGTGACCGCGACGAACGCACCGACGCCTATGAGCGCAGTGGCGGGGTGACGTCGCTGGTCTCCGCCGGTCAGTTGACCGGCTCCGGCCCATATACCGGCAACGGCTCGTTCGACGCCCAGCTTCAGGGAGCGTCCGCGGACGGCAGCCATGCGTTCATCGTCAGCAAAGAGCAGCTCACCGCCGAAGACTCAGACGTCGCCGAAGACGTCTACATGCGCTCCGGCGGCGGCACGCTGCTGGTCTCGCGCAGCAACGACGCACAGCTGGAAGCCGAACTCGCTCCCCCGGAACCGGACCTGCAGGGCACCGACCCGGAATCGCCGAACCAGGCGACCTCGATCCGGGTTCTCGGCAGCGAGCCGGTCGAAGCCGTGATCAAGCTCTACGCGAGCCCCAGCTGCACCGGCGAACCGGTCGCGACCGGCAGCGCGGCGGAGCTCGAAGACCCGGGGATCGCGGTGAACGTCCTCGCCGGCTCGCTGACGACCTTCCACGCCATCGCCGAAGCCGATGGCTTCGTCTCGCCCTGCTCGGGCGAAGTCACCTACCGGCAGCGGAGCGAAGAATCGTCTGGGGGCGGAGGCGGCGGCACGTTCCAGAAACCCACGCCGAAGCCACCGCCGGACCCCGGCCCCCTCGTGCGCATCCCGCATCAGGTGCCGCGGACGCGGATCACCTTCGGGCCCGCCTTCAAGACCCGCATACGCCGCCCCGTCTTCCGCTTCACCGACGAGACCGGTCAGCAGGACACGAAGTTCGCCTGCAAGCTCGACGGCCGCGCCTGGAAGTCGTGCTCCTCGCCTTTCAAGCTGCCAAAGGTGAGTCGCGGCAAGCATCTGTTCCGGGTGAAGGGCGTGAACGCTGAGGGCGCCTGGGAGACGAGGCCGACCAAGCGCGCGTTCAAGCTGGTGACGGTCAGGTGAGCCGGTTTGCGCGGATACGCGCCGGCGCCGACCCGGAGGCGGGCCTGACCCTGGTCGAGCTGCTGGTCGCCGCGGCGATCAGCGTCGTCCTGGTTGGCGCGGCCTGCACGATGCTGATCAGCGCCGTGCGCAGCCAGCCGACGCTGAGCAAGAAGTCCCAGGAAATCTCCACCGCGCGCTACGTGCTGGAGCGGATGACGCGGGAGATTCGCAACGGCATCTCCGTCGTGCCGAGCACCGCGGCCGGGTCGCACGTCGAATTCAGGACCCGGGTGCGCCGCAGCACCTGCGGCGGCGCCGTGCAGGAAAGCCCAAGCGTTCCGGCGATCGAATGTCGCGTCACCTACAACTGCACGACCACCGAATGCACCCGGACCGAGACCGCGCCGGAGGTCTCCGGCACCGCCGGCACGCCGATCCCGATCATCGACAACCTCGTCAGCGACAAAGTCTTCAACCCCGAACCGAGTACTGCACCGACCTACATCGGCATCACCCTGCACATCGCAAACCCCGAAGGCAAAGGCGAGCTGACCATCACCGACGGCGCCGGCCTGCGCATTCAGAACTACTTCGACGAGGTGAACTGAGATGCGGGCTTGGCTCGAAGGACGGCTTGGGGACGGTGAGGCCGGCCTGACGATGATCGAGGTCCTGGTCGCCGCGGTGGTGCTCGTGATGGGCGCGGCGGCGACCTTCGGCGTGCTCGGCGCCGCGACCAAGAACGCCCAGCGGGCGAAGGCGACCCAGGTCGCGCTCGACCTCGCCCAGGAAGAGATGGAGCGCCTGCACAGCATTCCCTACTCCGAGCTCGCGGTGTACCCGGCGCCGGTTCCCTCGAGCGACGCGAAGAGCCCGAACTTCCGGGTCAGCAGCACTGAAACGTTCGCCCTGCACCGCAGTCCGCCCACCGCCTACTTCCCGATCGAGGTCGACCCAAAAGGCTTCAGCCCTGAATCGGAGTTCACCACCGGCGACTCCGAAGGCGGCGGTGGCGTCAAAGGAACCATCTACCGCTACGTCGTCTGGCGCAACGACACGAGCTGCCCGGACGCCGAATGTCCGGGCAGCGAGGACTACAAACAGATCGTCGTCGCCGTCAAGCCCGACCGGACGGTCAGCCAGGGGGGGGAGGCCGGCTACGTGGAAGTCCAGTCTGCCGTGACCGCGCCGCCGGACGAAACCGAACAGACCCACAAAGAAAAAGAAGAACAGGAACAAGAAGAAGAGGAACAGGAAGAAAAAGAACAGGAAGAAAAAGAAGCCAACGGCGAAGGCGACGTGACCGCGCAGCAGTTCTTCCTCTCCGACACGGCCTGCGCGGCCGACGGCGCCACCGTCCGCCAGGAAATCAGCGCCGACCACCCGCTCCACAACACGCTCGGAACCTGTGCCAGCGGCCTCAAAACCGGCAACGCGCAGCCGGGAGCCCCCGACGCCCTGCTGCTCAGCGGTCCGCCCGACCCTTTCCCCGAAAACGAATCCCTGCCGGCGCTCTTCGACTACTCCGACGACTTCTACCTCGAGCCGACGCCGGACACCGACAAGGGCGTGCAGATCCGCCGCGACGACACCAGCGGCTGCCACTACGACCCCACCGGCGTGACCAACCCGGAGTCCCAGGTCCACCGCTGGGTCACCGACCCGATGCCGCAGGACTTCGAAATGGGCGGCAAGGTGACGCTCGAGTTCTACACCCGCACGCTCAACGACGCCCTCTATACGGGGACGCTCTGCGTCTACCTGTTCGAACGTAGGGAAACCGGCCCCGTGGGACTGCCGGAAGCCGAAGACACGTTGCTGGTCGACGCCGAGAGCGGCAACCCCTATTGGGAATACGAACCGGAGGGAAATGGCTACTGGCCGCGAAACTCCTGGGCCAAGATCCGCCTGACGATGGAGCTGGGGAGCCCCCAAATCCTCGAAGACGACCGCAGGCTCGGCATCGCGCTCAGCGTCGACCGCGCCAACACGCCCGCCGACGCGATCCCGATCATGTACGACCACCCCAACTACGCGACGCGGATCGAGGTCGACACCACCACGCCGCTCGAAAGCGCCTCGGGCGAAGGCTGAGCGATGGTTCCCGCGGCGGTCCTCGCCTTCCTCGGAGGGCTCCTCTTCGGCAGCTTCACGACGGTCGTCGCGCACCGGGTGCCGCGCGGCGAATCGGTCGTCGGGGGGCGCTCGCGCTGCCCCGCCTGCGGCGCGCAGATCGCCGCCTACGACAACGTCCCGGTCTTCTCCTGGCTCTTGCTGCGCGGCCGGGCGCGCTGCTGCGGGGCGCCGATCTCACCCCGTTACCCGCTCACTGAGCTGACCCTTGGGGCGCTGTACGCCGCCACCGTCCTCGTCCTCTGGGACGACCCGGGCGAGGTGGCGCTCGGCCTGGTCTTCGTCACGGTGCTGCTGGCGGTGACCCTGACCGACCTCGAGCGGCGCATCGTCCCCAACAAGATCCTCGTCGTCGGGGCGGTGCTGGCGGTCGCGATCGCCGCGGTCGCCGACCCCGGCAGCCTGCCCGAGCGGGCGATCGCCGCGCTCGCGGCGGGCGGCCTCCTCTTCCTCGCCGCGCTCGCCTATCCGCGCGGGATGGGCCTCGGAGACGTCAAGCTGGCGGCGACGATGGGCCTCTTCCTCGGCCGCAACGTGGCGCCGGCGATCTTCGTCGCGCTGCTGAGCGGGGCGGCGGTCGGCCTGGCGATGATCGCCGTCGAAGGTGCGTCGGCGCGCAAGCGGGCGATCCCCTTCGCCCCGTTCCTCGCCCTCGGCGGGGTCGTCGGCCTGCTCGCCGGCGACCAGCTCGTCGACTGGTATCTGGGCACGTTCTAGCCCCGAATGAACGTTTGTATCCCCTATGGGGGACACAAGAGTCCATTCATCCGTCCAGTTCTTCGAGAAATGAGTACTTGCAGGGCGAAAGGTCTGGCGCCTTTCTGTCGATCCAAGGAGGGCGGATGCGCCTCCTACGCCCAAACCTCGATTTCTCCATGCGACTTTCCAAGCAGAAGGCGACCAACGTCGTCGGCCTCGACATCGAGGCGGGCAGCATCGCCGCGACCGAAGTCACCAGCAACGGCACCGTCGCCCTGACCGCGTCGGCGATCGGCCCGCTGGACGCCGGTACCTTCCATGAGGGTGAGGTGCTCGACCCCGACCGCCTGGCGGGGGCGCTGAAGGATCTCTTCGCCGAGCACAAGCTCGGCAAGCAGGTGCGGCTCGGCGTCGGCAACCAGCGGGTGGTCGTGCGGACGGTGCGCTTGCCCGCGATCGAGGACCACAAGGAAATGGAGGCCGCGGTCCGCTTTCAGGCTCAGGAGCAGATCCCGATGCCGCTCGACCAGGCCGTGCTCGAGCACCAGGTCGTCGGCGGCGTGCCGGCCGAGGAGGGCAAGACGCCGCAGGTGGACGTGATCGTCGTCGCCGCGCGGCGCGACATGGTCGCCTCCTTCCTCGAGCCGATCCGCCGCGCCGGGCTGGACCCGGTCGGCGTCGACCTCTCCGCCTTCGCGATGATCCGGGCCCTCGCCGAAAGCGGGTCGGCTCCCACCGAGCCTGGCGCCGAGCGGCCGACGGCGGCCGTCCTCTACTGCAGCGTCGGCGACGTCACCAACCTCGCTGTCGCCCGCGGTCGCTCCTGCCTCTTCACGCGCGTCTCCCACGCCGGTCTGGAGGCCAGCGCCGGCGCCCTCGGAAACTCGCTCGGACTCAGCGTCGAACACGCCACCCAGTGGCTCGCCCACGTCGGCTTGGAGCGTCCCGTCGAGGAGGTCGAGGGCGATCCCGAGACGGTCGCCCAGGTCCGCCGGGCGCTCGAAGAGGGCGTCGGCGAGCTGCTCGACGAGCTGCGTCTCTCGCTCGACTACTACGGCGCCCAGGAGGCGGCGCTGCCGGTCGAGCGGATCGTCCTCTGCGGCCCCGGCAGCGCGATCCCGGGACTCGCGGCGCGGATGGAAGCCGAGCTCGGCCTGCCGATCGGCGCCTCTCGCCCAGCGGCGCTTGCCGGCTTCGACGAGACCGCGGCTGCCCGGCTCACCCTTCCCTTCGGCCTCGCTCTGGAGCAGTAGGCGATGCGCCCGGTCAACCTGATTCCCGCCGAGGATCGCCGTGGCGACCAGGCGCCCCTGCGGACCGGCCCGCTCGCCTACATCGTCACGGGCGCGTTGGTCGCGTTGCTGATCGGGGTCGCGGCCCTCGTCCTCACCGGCAACGAGATCTCCGAACGAAAGGACGAGCTGGCCACGCTGGAACGCGAAGACGCCGCCGCTTCGGCCCAGGCCGCCAGGCTCGCCTCCTACACCCAGTTCCGCGACCTCAGCGAACAGCGGGTGGCGACCGTGCAGAGCCTCGCCGACAGCCGCTTCGACTGGGAGCGGGTGCTGCGCGAGCTGTCGCTGGTCCTTCCCGGCGACGTCGCGCTGACCGAACTGAGCGCCAGCGGCGCCGGGGGCGAAGGGGCGGAAGGCTCCGAAGGCGGCGGCGAACTGAGCGGCCTCGCCGGCCCTTCGCTGACCATGAGCGGTTGCGCCGCCGGCTACGCGGGCGTCGCCGGCTTCGTCACCGCGCTGAACGACATCGACGGGGTCACGCGGGTGGGAGTGCAGTCCTCCTCTGAGACCTCGGGGAGCAGCGGCGGCGGCGAAGGCGAATGCGGCGGTGGGTCCGCCACGGTGCAGTTCACCATCCTGGTCGCCTTCGACGCGGCGCCTGTGCCGGTGCCCGAAGGCGAAGTCGCGGTCGCCCCCGAAGCGGCACCGGAAGCCGCCCAGGCGGCGTCCAGCGAAACCTCGGAAAGCTCCGGCGAAGGCGCGGAAGGCGGCTGAGCGGATGAAAGCGCTGAAGAAATCCGGCAGCATGACGATCGTCGCGATGCTCGCCCTGGCGGCGCTGGCGATCGCCTTCTGGGCGCTCCTGCTGAGCCCGAAGCGCGAGGAAGCGGCCAAGCTCGGCACGCAGATCGAAGCGGTCGAAACCTCGCTCGCCGGGCACGAAGCGGAAGTGACCGCCGCCGAAGAAGCGCGCAAGCAGTTCCCGGTCGACTACCAGAAGCTCGTCGTCCTCGGCAAGGCGGTGCCGGCCGGCGACGAAACCGCCTCGCTGCTGGTGCAGGTGAGCGGCATAGCCAAGCGGTCCGGCGTCCATTTCCAAGACATCTCGCTGAGCGCCGAAGGGGAATCCGGCGAAGCGCCGGCGAGCAGCTCGGCGCCCGTCGGCGCCTCGCCGACCGAGGCAGCCGCCTCGCTGCTGCCGCTGGGCGCGACGGTCGGTGCGGCCGGCCTCGGCGTGATGCCCTACGCGCTCAGCTTCGAAGGCACCTTCTTCCAGATCGCCGACTTCATCAAGGGCCTCGACTCGTTGGTCAGGACCCACGACG
>DASSXC010000257.1:0-2711 GCA_035704205.1 Solirubrobacterales bacterium
GTCCCGAAAGGTGTTGTGGAAGCGCTATGGAAGCGCGGAGAGTCACGAGAGCTGGGCGGCGAGCTCTCTCCGACACCTCACGGCGTCCCTCCGCGTCCCGCGTCCCCAACCTCTGTAGGCGCCGCCTGAATACTGGGCCACCTGCGCCGGTCTAAAACTGGTCCACTCGGCGCAGGGCCGGAGCCATCCGGCCGGGCTCTGACCCTGGCTCGACCAAGAGGTCGAGACCGGGAGAAGGCAGTTGCTTGACGTGGAGCAGTGGGCGGAGATCAGGCGGATGGCGAAGGTCGAGCGGCGATCGCAGCGGGAGATTCACCGCCTGACCGGGATCCACCGCGACACGATCCGTCGCGCGCTCGCCGCAGACGAGCCGCCGAGCTACGGGCCGCGGCCGAAGCGCCCCTCGAAGCTCGGTCCCTTCGTTGGTGAGATCGAGCGACTGCTCGACCAGGAGCCGACGCTCTCGGGCGTCCGCATCCGCGAGGAGATCGAAGAGCTCGGCTACTGCGGCGGCAAGACGATCCTCGACGATCTCTTGCGCGAGCTCCGCCCCCGCTACCTGCCACCGCCGCGCACCCACCAGCGCACCGTCTACCGACCCGGCGAGCTGGCCCAGTTCGACCTCACCGAGCCCCGGCGCGAGATCCCGGTCGGCTGGGATCAGCTGCGCAAGGGCTATCTCGTCACCTGCAAGCTGCCCTACTCGCGCGCCTTTGCCGGCGCCCTGGTCTTCTCGAAGGAGTTTCCCGACATTGCCTGGGGCATGAGCCGCTGCCTTGAGAGGCTCGGTGCGCTGCCGGCAAAGCTCGTTTGGGACCGCGAGGGTGCGATCGCGCCGCGCGGTCAGCCGACCGAGCCGTTCCTCGCCTTCTGCGGCCAGCTCGCGCTGGGCTGGATCGTCCTCGACGCCGGCGACTGCCAGGCCAAGGGGGCCCTCGAGCGCGACCACCGCTTCGTTCACGGCAACTTCGAGGCCGGCCGGTGCTTCGCCAACCCGGCCGACTTCCAAGACCAGCTCGACCGCTGGTGCGATCGGATCAACGAGCGCAAGCACCGCAGCACGCGGGCGATCGTCTGCGAGCGCCTCGCCTCAGAGCACGAGCGAATGCGGCCCCTGCCCGAGGCGATGCCCTCAACCGACCGGCGCTGGGTCCTGCGGGTCCCGTCCCAGCCCTACCTGCGCTTCGACCGCAACGACTACTCGCTCGATCCGCGCTTGGTCGGCCGGAGGGTCGAGGTCCGCGCCTCCCAAGCCGAGGTCATCGCCGTCGCCCTCGACAGCGGCGAGCTCGCCGCTCGCTACCGCCGGGTCTTCGCCGGCGGGTTCACCTTCACCGATCCCGCCCACCAGGCGCGCTCGAGGAGCTGCGCGGTGAGCGCAAGCGACGCCGGCGAGAGCCCGAGGTCGAGGTCCGGCCCCTGGCCCGCTACGACGCCCTGATCCCGGCATGAGCAAGACCTCCGAGCTCACCCACCTGTTTCGGACCCTGAAGGCGCCGGCGGCGGCCAGGGCCGCTCCGAAGCTCGCCGACAGAGCGCGCGAGGAGGAGTGGTCGCACGAGCGCTTCTTGGAAGCCGTGCTCTCGGCCGAGGTCGCATCAAGGGAGTCCCACGGCGGCGAGAACCGGATCAAGGCGGCTCGCTTCCCGGCCCGAAAGACGCTGGAGGAGTTCGACTTCACCTTCCAGCGCTCGGTGCGCAAGACCGTGATCGAGCACCTCGGCCAGCTCGACTTCTGCCATGCGAAGGAGAACGTGGTCATGCTGGGCCCGCCGGGGACCGGCAAGACGCATCTGGCGATCGCGCTCGGGATCCGCGCCTGCCTCGCCGGCCAGCGGGTCCAGTTCGCGACCGCGACCGAGTGGGTGGCAAAGCTCGGTGAGGCCAAGCGCCAGGGAGGCCTCGAGGCCGAGCTCCGTCGCTTGAGCTTCGTCCCGCTGATCGTCGTCGACGAGGTCGGCTACATACCGTTCGATCCCGAGGCGGCGAACCTGATGTTCAGCCTGGTCTCGGCCCGCTACGAGCGCGCCTCGATGATCGTCACCTCGAACAAGCCGTTCTCGGCCTGGGGCGAGATCTTCGGCGATGAGGTGACCGCGACGGCGATGATCGACCGGCTCGTCCACCACGCCGAGATCCTCTCGCTCAAAGGCGACAGCTACCGGCTTCGCGACAAGGACCTGGGCGGCCCACCGCCGGCCGAGCGCGCCTGAAGCGGACGACGGATCACACGCGCCGGCGCCGTCGCGGGCCGCAGATCGGCTCTCAGGGCCCCGGTCCGGGGCAGATCGGGGTCGGGGGTCAATTTTCGGCCGGCGGGTCCCAGTCGGCTCGCCGGCGCCCGCTCCGCTCGCCCTCCGGGCTTCGCTCCGCGGGCGCCCTACCCAATCTGGGTGGACCAGTTTTCAACCGGCAGAAGTGGCCCAGTGTTCAACCGGCCTTGACAGACGTGTTCGCGGCTGAGCCCGAGAACCGGATCGCGCGGGAAGAGCGTGGCGGTGGCAAGACTTCCGTGGTGGGCAGCCCGATATAGCCAGACTCGACCCGGGAGACCGTGGACGGTGACCAGTCGAGATGGTACGCGAGTTCGCGCATGGTCAAGTTCGCGGCGATCCGCCGCTTTCGGAGTTCCGCACCCAGTTCTCGATAGCAGGCGTCCGCCCGTCTCCTCGCCATGTGGACGACCGTACGGGCGACACCCTCGCCATTTC
>DASSXC010000258.1:0-7745 GCA_035704205.1 Solirubrobacterales bacterium
CGATCGTGCCGATGCTCGCGCGGCTGGACAAGCTGCCGGCCTCGGAGAACGGCTGGGCCACCGAGGTCAAGTGGGACGGCGTGCCTACCGGCGCCCTGGTTCGTGAAGCATTGGGTGCCCTATAGGGGAAACAATGCTTCACGATGCCGGTGTTACTCGTGCATGTCGCTCTTCGATGACGGTCCCCCGTGTGGCTCAGAGGCCTGTCGGGTGGCGGGTGGTGAACCTGTGTGGGTTGACTTTGTCGGTGTGCCAACGGGGACCGGTTATGCCGGGAGGGTTGCCACGGGTGTCGAAGCGCAGCCCGGCGATCACCGTGTAGACGTGCTTGTCGTTGGCGTAGACGGTGATCCAGCGCCCGGGTCCGCCGAGGCCCCAGTGGGCGAGCTGCCCCGAGACCATCGTCGTATCGAGCAGATCGCCGCCGTGCAGGGCGAAGCCGACGGCGCCGGAGCAGTCGTACCCACGCGCCCACCAGCTCGTGTGCCCGCCGCCCCAGACATACGGTTTGCCGACGATCCGATTGGCGGCCGCGACCGCGTCCTTCACCGCAGCGGGCGCGTTGGGGGGCGCGATCGCACGACCGTCGACCAGGGTCGCGCCACAGGTCGAGCTCGTCCTCGTCACACCGGTTGATACGGGGACGCAGCTATATCCCCAGGGCACCGCCTGATCCGCAGCGGCGTCACCGCCGGACGACGCGATGACCAGGATCGCGAGAGCCAGTGGCAGTGTTTTCCCGATCCGTTTCATGGTCCGCGAAGGCTACGTTGATCGGCAGGGCGTCGGTAGTCTCGGGCCGGATGAAGCGAGCGCGGATCGCAGTGTTGTCGCTGGTCCTCTTTGCGGTCGGCGCCAGTCCGGCGGCGGCCGCCGGCGCCGTCACCTGGGTCGTCAAGGGCGGCGGGTTCGGTCACGGAGTCGGCATGAGCGCCTACGGCGCGTATGGCTACGGCGAGCACGGCGCCGGCTACCAGCAGATCCTCCATCATTACTTTCAGGGAATTCGGATCAAAGCGGTCCAGGGGGCGCCGTTGGTGCGGGTGTTGCTGACGATCAGCCCGGGCGACGTCTCGTTCAGCCGGGGCACCGCGGCGTGTGGGCATTCGCTCGATCCCTCCCGCACCTACACCGCGCACCGCCGGGGCTCCTCGATCCGCCTCCTGACGGGCTCGGGGAAGCTGTTCGCCCGCTGTGGCGAGCGCCTGCACGCCGACAGCGGCGGAATCATCCGGATTGGCGGCGTCGGGACCTATCGGGGCGCGCTGGATCTGGTCCCGACCGAGTCGGCGGCGGGCTCGCTCAACGTGGTCAACAGGTTGAACGTGAACAGCTACGCACGCGGCTCGGTGCCCGCCGAGGTCCCGCCCGAATGGCCATCGGCGACGCTGAAGGCCTTCGCGGTCGCCTGCCGCTCGATCGCCCTGTCCACCGACGTGGGGGGCAACGGCTTCGACCTCTACGCCGACACCCGCACGCAGGTCTACGGCGGTGTGAAGGTGGAGGACGAGCGCACCGACCGGGCGGTTCGCGCGACCAGGGGTCAGGTGGCGATGTACGGCGGCGCGGTTGCCCAGACGACCTACTTCTCTTCCTCCGGTGGGCGCACCGAGTCGGGCTTCCTCGGCGCGCCCGACGTCCCCTACCTGCAGAGTGTCGAAGACCCTTACGACTACTACTCGCCCCTGCACGAATGGACCTTCCGCTTCTCCCAGGCCGAGATGAACTCCCGCCTCGGGGCCTACGTCGACGGCGCTCTGCGCGGCATCAGGGTGACGCAGCGGGGTGACTCGCCCCGGATCGACTACGCCAAGCTGGTCGGCACCCGCGGCGTGGCGACGATCCGCGGGGACACCTTGGCCGCGGCCCTGGGTCTCTACGACCGCTGGGCGTACTTCAGGAAGGTGAGGTCAGGCGGGAGGTGACGGTGAGATGACGCAGTTGTCCTTGTCGGCCATCTCCAGCGGGTGGGTGTTGGGGAACGCTTCGAGCAGGGCATCGGCGATCAGCCGGCCCCGCGCGGCGTAGCCCTCTGAGCTGAAGTGAATCCCGTCGGGGATGAACCAGGGGTCCCTGACGTCTGAGGCCCAGTCGTAGATCCGCATCTGCGGGTAACGATCGCAGGCGTCGAGCAATGCCTCGTCCCAGTCCTCCATGTTCGACGCGGCGTAGGGCCCGTTGGCGACGAGCGACTTCACGTTCACCCACATCACCGGGTCGTCCCCGATCGTCGACATCATGCTGTCGATGCGGTCGTCGTAGGTGAAGGCCGAGCCGGCGGCGACGTTGGCCGCCTCGTTCGTCCCCATCGCCAGCACCCAGCACCCTTCGAAGCCTTCGTCCTTCCAGGCTTCGGCGACTTCCTGGGCGTTCGGCAGCCCTTCGAAGTTCTCGTAGATCGAGCGAGCGCCCGAGACCTCGAGGTGCTGGGTCGTCGCTCCCACCCGGGTGTACTGGGCGCTGATCAACTGGTTGGGGTCGGGCAGATATTCTTCGGAGACGAGGCCCTCCGAGGTGGAGTCGCCGATGTGTATGACGGCTTCGCAGGAGGTCGCCAGCGGGGCTCGCTTGGCGTTCCTGGCGGTGACCGTCTTGGCGACCGTTTCCGAGCCGATCGCGTGGGGCTCGTTCGAGACGCCGACTCCGGCGAGGCCGGCGACCGCGACCGCGGCGACCACGGCGCTGCCGGTGAGGACCGCCCAGCCGCGCCGGGTGACGCGCTCGCGGCGCCACCGCCCCGCCCGCAGCTGCGCCCAGAGACGGCCGAGGGCGCCGTGGCGGATCGGGTTCTCTACGTAGCGCCAGGACAGCTCCGCCACCGAGAAAATTGCCGCGACCTGGAAGATCGCCCGCGGGAGGTCGGCGCCGTGTGCCTCCTGTGGACCGGTGAGGACGACGATCGGCAGGGTCCAGAGGTAGATGCCGTAGGAGCGTTCGCCGATCCACCGCATCGGCCTGCAGCCGACGATCGGGCCGAGCCGCGAGGCGGGGTGGGCGAGCGAGGCGACGGCGAGCACCGAGGCCAGGGCGAGCAGTGCGAAGCCGCCGCGGTAGAGGAACGGCGAGAACTCGCTGGTCTGCCAGAACATCAGGCCGATCACCGCCAGCCCGAGCGCCCCCGCGGCCTCGATCAGCCGCCGCGCCTGCGGCGCGATGCGCGCGTGCAGCCGCCGGCTCGGCCAGACCATCGCCAGCGCCGCGCCGACCAGGAGCTCGAGCGCTCGGGTGTCGGTGCCGTAGTAGACGCGCGAGGGGTCGAGCGAGGGGCTGTAGAGGACCGCCATCAGGATGCCGGAGAGCAGCGCGCCGATCAGGGTGACGATGGCGAGCCGCGGCCGCACGCCCGTGGTGTTCTTCAGCTCGGGCACGAGGCGCAATCCCGCCATCAACAGGAACGGCCAAAAGATGTAGAACTGCTCCTCGACCGAGAGCGACCAGAGATGGTTCAGAGGTGAGGGTGGGGCGAAGCGGGCGAAGTAGGAGACGTCGTGGAAAACCAGCCACCAGTTGTTGAAGTAGCCGGCGGCGGTGAGGGCGGCGGTGCGGAAGTCGGGCGGTTGATGGGGGCCGATCAGCGTCACCCAGGCCATCACGATGGTCAGCATCAGGAAGAGGCCCGGCAGCAGGCGACGGGCGCGGGCCAGCCAGAATGACTTCAACCTGATCCCACCCCTGTTCACCTGGCCCAGCAGGATGTCGGTGATCAGGTAGCCGCTGAGGGTGAAGAACACACCGACGCCGAGCAGGCCGCCTTCGGCCCAGCCGAAATCGAGGTGGTAGAGCACCACGCCGATCACCGCGATCGCGCGCAGTCCGTCGAGACCCGGCATGTAGCGCCGGCCGCGCTTTACCGGTTCAGGCATCGGGTGACACCATTGCAAGCGCGGTCGCCAGCAGCGGCTGGCGGCCGGCCAGCTCGAGAGCGATGGCTTCACCCATCGCGGTGGCGATGGTGCGGGCGATCGTCGTCTGCCGCTTGGCGAACTTGCTCACCGGTGCGAGCCCAGGACCCGATTCGAGCGGCGCCTCCTCGGTTGGGGCGTGTGAGAAGCCGAGGCAGCCTTTGATCCCCTGCGCGATCAACCGTGCCCGGTAGGCAGCACCCTCCGCAATCGGGTGCAGGCCATCGGATTGCATCAGCTCGGGATGGGCGGCGACGGCGCCGGCCCAGTCGGGAACCTGCGTGCCGAGGCGCGAGGCGGCGAAGGAGTGGACGACGCTGTTCTTGCCGTCGTTGCCGATGCCGTTGACGGTGAAGCCGTGAACGGTCGGCACGACCATGCAGCGGTCGCCGATCTGGGCCGCGACCTTGGCCAGGTTGCCGGCAAGGATCTGCGGATAGGCGGGGTTGTCGTTGGTGCCCGCGTCGAAGACGATCACCGACTGCGAGGGGTCGTAGCTTTCCTGGAAGAGGTCGTAGATTTGGTAGCTGTTGTAGCCGCCGCCGACGTTGGTCGTCAGCGGCACACCGGGCAGGTAACGCTTCAGGTGGGGAATGGTCAGCACCTCGAGGCTGTCGCCGACCACCAGGACTCCGCCGCTGCCACCTGCCCTGGCCGCCGGCGCCGTCAGTGCGAAGACGATCAGCGCAGCCCCAGCCGCCATCGCGAGCACGCGCGCCCTCATCAACGAATTTCTACACTACTCAGATGCGCCCCGGCCCAGCGGCGATCGCCGTCCTCCTGCTGGCCCTGGCGCTGATCCTGCCGGGCTGCGGCGAAGAGCAGACGAGTGCGGCAGGGACTGTGAAGAGCGCGTCGCGGGCCGCGAGAGCGACCGCCGCCGATGCCCCGGCGGCGGGGAGCGGGGCGGCATCGAGCGACCCGGTAGCCGCAAGGCGCTGCCGCGGGTCTTTGGCGGACTTCCTCGACTCGATGGAATCCCTGAACAACTCGCTGGCGGTGGGCCTGAGCTACGACGCTTACCTGAGCGCCGTGAACCACGTTCGCTCCACCTACGCTCCCATAGAGGCCGATCGTCTTCCTCTCCTCTGCCTAACGCGGGTGGCCGGCGCCGCCGAGCGCGCCCTGAACCTCTACATCGACGCCGCCAACGCGTGGGGTGACTGCCTTGCCACCGCATCCTGTGACTCGGAGTCGATCGAACCGCGGCTCCAGCGCAGGTGGGCGGCGGCCTCCGACGGCATCTCCGAAGCTCAGGAGAACCTCCAAAACCTCCTCTGATCAGAAGCTCATCAGGTGCCAGTCGTCCGCCGTGAACGCCTGTCCGCCGAATTTCTCGCGGATCGTCCTGGCCCACTCGGACGTGTACTGAAGGCTGGTCTCGAACCTGTTGACGACGTCGCGGATGCTCGGCTCGTGCTGCAGGGAGAGATACGCCCCGACGATCGCCTCGTCGAAGACGACCATCGCCATCTCGTCCCCGCAGGCCATGTAGGCCCGCCCCACCATCAGGTCCTTGTTGGCGGCCGCGACATGCGTTGCGAGTGCCTCGCTCCGCGGGATCGCGTGTGCGATGCCGCCTCTGATCCAGATGAACGGATTGGAGACCTGGCTCGCCCTGACCAGCACCACGCAGTCGTCGAGCTCGAGAATCCAGCCAAAGTGCCCTGGGCCGGTGGTCGGCTCCACCTCGCGACTGCGGCCCGGATAGCGACCCTCGAGCAGGTCGGGAACGAACTGTTGGAGTTCCGCGCCGTCGATCGCGAGAGCATATACAGGCAACAAGCGAGATCGAAAAGCGATTGTTGTTTATTGGAGCGTCCGGCGGCGATAGCTAGGAGATGCTCGAAAGCGCGGTTGCCACGGCGAAGCCGAGCGTGGTGACGAGGCCGGCGACCCGTCCTGACTCCTCGGTCGCCTCGGGAATCATCGAGTCGATCAGCATGACCAGGAGGGCTCCGGCGGCAAAGCCGTCGATGCCAGCGCGCAGCTCCCCCGACGCCGCGTCGGCGATCCCATACCCCACGGCGCTGGCGAGGACGCAGATCGCCGCGACGCCGCTCCACAGCAGCAGGACCCTGTGCTGGCTGACGCCGGTCCTCCGCATCTCGCTCGCCGAGCCGATCGCCTCGGGCAGGTTGGAGACGAAGATCGCGACGAGCAGGCCGACGCCGATCCCCTCCCCGCCGGCCAAGCCGATCCCGAGGACGAGCTGCTCGGGTATTCCGTCGAGGAAGGCGCCGAGCGCCAGGGCGATCCCCGGGTCCGATCCACTGCCCCGCCCCGCCCGACCCCGCCCGGCGGAGTAACGCTTGGCGATCAGCCCGTCGAGGACGAAGTAGGTGAGAGCCCCAACCGCCAGCCCACCCGCGGTCGCCCCAAGGCTGCCGACCGCGAGCCCCTCGGCCGCCAGCTCGAAGCTGACGGCGCTGATCAGCGCCCCTGCCCCGAAGGCCAGAACGAGCCCAACCTGCCTGTCCGGCCAGCGCCGGGCAAACGCAAGCGCCGCGCCAAGCACGAGCGAAGATGCCGCCAAAGCTCCCCAGCCGACCGCCGCGCCCATGCCGCGAGGGTAAAGCTCAGCCAGGCTGCGGCGCGACCTGGGCGTCGGTGACGTCGAGCGTGTCCGCCGGGGCGTTCTCCCGCCTGGAGAGAACGAGGCAGGGCAGCGCCAGAACCGAGATCCCCGCTCCCATCAGGTAGGACGGCGCATATCCCCACACGTCGGCCGCCCGGCCGAGCAGCGGCTGGGTCCAGACCCCGCCGGTCGAGGACATCATCGAGTCGAAGGAGAGGATGGTCGCCCGCTGCCGCGAGGGGATCAGGCCGTTGAGGTAGGTCTGGCGGATCGGCAGCGTCGCCGCGAACAGCAGTCCCCAGATGACGATCAGCCCGATCACCGCCCAGAAGCTCTCGACCAGGCCGATCAGCCCCAGCGTGAGGACGCTGAGCCCCGCCGTGGCGATCAGCGCCGAGGTGCGGCGCTGGAAGAGACGGCGGATGCGGGGGGCCGCTATCCCGCCGGCGATCTGCGCACCGGCGACGATTGCCGCCACCAGGCCCGCGACCTGGTAGGCCCGCGGGTCACCGTAGAGCTCCAGCAGGTAGGGCTGCAGGGCGTAGAAGGCGTAGATGCCGACGCCGCCGGTGAAGAGGACCTCCACCATCAGCCACTTGACCGCCGGGACCCGCCAGCCGTACTCGATCGAGTTGGCGGCGATTTTCCGCATCTCGGCCAGTGGCCGGCCTCCCTTCGCGGGGGTGAAGCCGACGTCGTGCATCAGCCTGAAGGCGATGCCGAACATCACGATCAGGACGAGGCCGCGGAGCACGAACGGCACGCCCAGGCTGGTCTGCTGGGCGACGAACCCACCGGCCACGGAGCCGGTCAGCATCGCCGCGCCGGTGACGACCTGGCCGCGCCCGAAGACGGTCTCCAGCTCACCGCTGAAACCGGTTGCGGTGAGCGCGTCGACCAGCCACGCCTCGACCGCGCCGGAGAAGAAGGTGAAGCCGAGGCCGAGCAGCATCGACGCGATCGCCCACGACCAGAACGGCGCCTCGACCTGCCACAGCAGGACGTAGAGCAGCGTCGACGCCATCAGCGTGACCGTGCCGAGCAGGTAGGAGGCGCGGCGGCCGACGGTGTCGGCGACGATCCCGGTCGGCACCTCGAAGATCATCATCCCGGCGGTGAAGAAGGCGTTGGCCGCGAACGCCTCGAGGTTCGAAAGTCCGGCGTCGAGCAGGAAGATCGTGTTGATGCCCCAGATGAAGGAAGCGGCAAGCGTGTTGCCGAGCATGAGCACCAGATACGTACGCTGGATCGTCCGAGGCGTAGGG
>DASSXC010000259.1:0-3596 GCA_035704205.1 Solirubrobacterales bacterium
CGCGCCGTGGACCTGCCCGGGTTCCCGGATGTGCCCAACTTCCTCTCGTTCATGCTCGCCGGCTCGATCGTCCAGGCCACGATGTTCACCGGCAACTCGGGCGCGATCGCCTTTGCGATCGACATGGAGATGCGGTTCACCGACCGCCTCTATGCCGCGCCGATCGCGCGCTCCTCGGTCGTCCTGGGCAGGCTGGCGGCGACGGCGACGATCGGCGCGATCATCGCCATCTACTTCCTCGCGCTCGGACTGATCTTCGGCGCCGAGATCCACGAGGGCGTCCTCGCCGTGATCTGGATCATTGCGCTGACCGCCGCCGCGGCTCTCTCCTTCGGGACCATCGGCGCGGCGATCGCGCTGCGCTCCAACAGCGCCAGCGTCGTGCAGGGGATCTTCCCGCTCGTCTTCGTGGTCCTCTTCCTCTCCGACGCCTTCTTCCCGGCGAACCTGATGCTCGAGCCGGCGTCCTGGGTCGCCAAGTACAACCCGTTCAGCTTCGTCGTCAACGGGATCCGCGACCCGATCATCAGCGGCTGGTCGGTGACCACAGAGCTGAAGGCGATCGCGGCCGTGGTCGGCATCGGCGCCCTCGGCTTCGCGTTATGCGCGGCGGCGATGCGCAGCAGGCTGAGGAGGGGCGTGTGAGCTGGCGGGGCGCCGTGGCCAGCATCAAGGTCCTCGTCCGCAGGGCCCTGAACGAGATCACGCGGGTCCCCGGCGCGGCCATCCCCGGAGTGCTCGCGCCGACCATCTTCTTCCTCGGTCTGACCAGCGTCTTCGGCAGCCTCACCCTCTCGCCTGGGTTCACCACGAGCAGCTACCAGAGCTTCCTGATCCCGGTCAGCCTGCTGCAGGGAGCGGGCTTCACGGGCGCAGCCACGGGGGTCAACCTCGCACGCGACATCGAACAGGGCTGGTTCGACCGGCTGCTCGCCTCCCCCGCACCCCGGCCGGTGCTGCTCGCGGGGCTGGTGCTGTCGGCGGGCCTCCGATGCCTCCTCCCCGCCACATTCCTGCTGATCGTCGGCTTCGCGGTCGGCGTTCACTGGCCGGGACTGCTCGGCCTCGTGATCGCCATCAGCCTGGTGATGGGGATGGCGGTGGTCGCGGCGACCTGGGGGACCTCCCTCGCCCTCCGCTTCCGGACCCAGTCCGCGGCGCCGATCATGCAGGTCGGGATGCTGCTGGCGGTCCTGCTGACCACGGCCTACGCCCCTCAGCACCTGCTCACCGGCTGGCTGCAGGAGGTGGCGAAGATCAACCCGGTGACCCAGGTCGTCGAGGCTGTTCGCCAGGGCTTCGTCGGAAACGTGACCTGGGGAGGCACCTGGCCGGGGTACCTGGTGCTCGTCTGTCTGGCGGCGCTGCTCAGCTTCTTCGCCCTGCGCGGCATGCAGCGCATGACCTACGAATGACACAGCTCCCACTCGTTGTCGAAGCGGAGGTCCGCGACCGCGTCATGCGCCTCGCCCAGGAGACGCTGGCCGCGAGCTGGATAGAGGGCGAGCGGGACGGTGTGCCCTTCGCCTACTCCCGCCCGAGCCCGGGCCACTACCCCTGGCAGTGGTACTGGGACTCCTGCTTTGCCGCGATCGCCTGGCGGCGCTTCGACCGCGAGCGCTCAAGCCGGGAGCTGGAGACCCTGCTTGCCGCCCAGCACGAGGACGGCTTCATCGGCCACACGATCTTCTGGGACCGGCCCGTCTCACTGCAGCGCTACCCCTTCTACAACGTCACCTCCCGCCGCTCGTTCCAGACCGAGACGATCCAGCCGCCGCTGCTCGCCTGGGCCTGGCGGATCGCCGTCGGCGACCCGGTGGCGGAGCCGCGGATCGCGGCCCAAGCCGACTGGCTGCGCGCCAACCGGGACCTCGACGGCGACGGCTTGCTCTGGATCGTGCAGCCGGACGAGTCGGGGCTCGATGCCTCGCCCAAGTTCGAGCCGGTCTGGGGACGGCGGGCCAACGGGCTGGGCTTTCCCCTGCTCGTGCGGCGCAACCGGCGACTCGGCTTCGACGCCCGCCGGATTCGCGACGGCGGCGGGACGGTCCTCTGCGAGACGCTGGTCAACACGCTCTGGTCGCTCTCCCTGCAGGCGCTCGGCCGCCCCTCGGCGACCCCCGCCCTGGTCGATCGCCTCTGGGACGAGCGCCGCGGCCTCTTCCTCGACGAGGCCCAACCCGGGGGCGGTCGGCCCGCCGTCATCACCTGGGCGGCCCTCGCCCCACTCGCCCTGCCCGACCTGCCCGAGGAGATCGGCCGGCGGATGGTCGAGGAGCACCTGCTCTCCCCGCGCGAGTTCCTCACCCCCGTCGCCCCGCCCTCGGTGGCGATCTCTGAGCCCAGCTGTGAACCGGGCGAGGGCCACGGTCCGATCCGCCGCTACTGGCGCGGCCCGACCTGGATCAACGCCGCCTGGCTGCTCTGGCTGGGCCTGCGCCGCCTCGGCTACCACCAGGAGGCCGAGCGGATGGCGAACGGCCTGATCGGCGCAGTTGAGCGCGAAGGCCTACGCGAGTACTACCACCCGCAAACCGGCAAAGGAATGGGCGCCAAGGACTTTGCCTGGTCGGCGCTCATCACCGAGCTCCAAGGCGGGGGCGAAAACCAAGCAGGTCGGGGGACGCAGGGAGCGAGGTGAGGGGAGCGCACTGTTAGTGCGTGACCCGATCCGAGCGACTGAGGACCCCGAGATGCGCCGGTTTGCAGCGTCCGCCCAGTTATTTGTACCGATAGGTGATACGACCTCGATCGAGGTCATACGGTGATAGCTCGATCTTCACCCGGTCGCCGGGGAGGATGCGGATGTAGTGACGGCGCATCTTGCCCGAGATGTGGCCGAGGACCTCGTGGTCGTTGTCGAGTTTGACCCGGAACATCGTGTTGGGGAGGGCCTCGGTGATCTCGCCCTCCATCTCGATCTTCTCCTCTTTGCCCATGCGGAGGGGAGCGTATCTGACCCTTGGCCTAACCGCGCACCTGGCGCGCCCGCTCCAGGGCCTCCTCGCGGCTGCTGACCTCGCCCGCGTACTGGGCGGCCTCCAGCTCGGCAAGCAGATCGCCCAGCTCCGGGCCGTGGGCGATCCCCAGCTCGGCGGCCAGCTCGTCGCCGCGCAGGAGCGGCTCGGGGGGGCCTTCGCGATGCCAGTCGAGCGCCGCCGCCAGCATCTGGCGGGCCAGGTCGAGGTGGGCCTCGATCGCCTCGTCGGTGGCAAAGGGTCCGCTGCCCCGGGCCGAGAGCCGGTCGGCGACGGTGAGCAGGGTGACGTCGGCGGCAACCGGCTGGGTCGCCCGCAGGTACTCGTGGACCCGCCGCGGTGACAGGGGCGCCTCGTGGACCATGAAGCCGAGCCGCAGGTGGTGCAGGGTCAGCGCCTGCAGGTGACGACTGAGGCGGCCGCTCGCGCGCAGGCGGCCGCAGATCGTGGCGACGATCTCCGCCCCGACGCTGTCGTGGCCGATGAAGGTCACGTAGCCGTCGTGCTCGCCGCGGGTCGCCGGCTTGCCGATGTCGTGCAGGAGCGCGCCGAAGCGCAACGCCGTGCCGCGGGTCATCTCGTCGGCGAGCGGCTCGTCGAGCAGCTCCCGCGTCTCCG
>DASSXC010000260.1:0-15916 GCA_035704205.1 Solirubrobacterales bacterium
CTCGCTCGCTTCGCTCGCTCTGAGTATCCGCCCGTTCGGGGAGTGCCCTGGTGCTGCCTGACGGCGCAGCCGACATTCACCCCCCCGGGGTGGGGTCAAAGTCGGATGGGCGAGCGGTCGACCCGTTCGTCCGAGCCAAGCACGGCGAGAGCGTCGGAGAGCTTGGTGCCATCGGGGAGGGAAAGGAGCGGGTCGAGATCCAGCAGCGGGGCGAGGACGAAGCGGCGGGTGGCTACCTCGGGGTGAGGCAGGGTGAGGCGGTCGGTGGAGAGCTCCAGGTCGCCTAAGAGGAGCAGGTCGATGTCGAGGGGGCGGGGGCTGTGCCGCAGGGCGTCGAGCTGTCGCCCCCGCTCGGTCTCGACCCGCTTGCAGACGTCGAGCAGGAGCTCTGGCCCCAGATTCGTGCAGATGCGGATCGCGGCGTTGAGGAAGTCGGGCTGGTCGAGGATCTCTCCGATCGGCTCCGTCTCATAGAGGGGGGAGACAGCCTCCACGGCTACCTCCCTGGCTCGCAGCAAATCGATCGCCGCACGCAGGTGCCCTGCTCGGTCGCCGACGTTCGACCCAAGTCCCAGGTAACCAACGCGGAGCGGCGGCCCCATCGGGCCGAAGTGAGTTACCAAGCTCTGGCCATCCCTTAAGCCTCCTCGCCGTTCTCCTCGTCCTCTTCCTCGTTGCGCTCCTGGGTTACCTCCACGCCGACCTCCTGGATCGAGAGGGGGAGCGGGGGCTCGGGCTTGGCGGCGCGGACGCGGACCGACTCGCAGCCGTAGCGCTCGATCAGGCGCTCGCCGATCACCTGGGCGAGGCGCTCGAGCGTGCGGTAGCTGCGCTCGGTGGCGGCGAGGACGACGATGTCGCAGACCTCGCTGTAGTCGATCGTGTCCTCGATCCGGTCGGTGAGGACCGCGTCGCAGTCGGGCACGTCGAAGGAGAGGTCGAACTCGAGCCGTTGGCCAACCTCCTGCTCGGCGTCGCTGACGCCGTGGTGGGTGTAGATCGAGATCCCCCGCAGGTCGACCTCGACCCGCGACTCGATCCCGTTGCCACGCGGCTCGTCCATGGACACACAGTTTCCCACGCGGCCCTGTGAGATCGTTGGGCGGATGGCCGAACAGGTGACGATCGGGAGTCGCTTCCGCGGCCCGGCGCAGAGCGGCAACGGCGGCTACTCCTGCGGAGCGCTCGCCCGCTTCGTCGATCCTCGCTCGGCCGAGGTGACGCTGCGGCTGCCGCCGCCGCTGGATCAGCCAATGAACGTCGAGCAGGTGGACGCTGGCAATGCGCTGCTGCACGACGGTGATTCGCTTGTCGCCGAAGCCCGGACGATCGACGACTTCGAGCTCCAAGTCCCCGACGCGGTTGGCGTCGAGGCGGCCGAAGCCGCCCGTCACGACTCGCCGCTCCACCAGCACCATCCCTTTCCCGGCTGCTTCGTCTGCGGCCCGGATCGATCGCTTGGCGATGGACTCGGCGTCGTCTGCGGGCCGATCGGGTCGGAGCTCGTCGCCTCGCCCTGGGAGGTGGACGATTCCGTTCCCGCCGAGGACGGCGAGGTCGCGGCGGAGATCGTCTGGGCCGTGCTCGACTGCCCGGGCGGGCTGTCCGGCATGCTCGTGCCAGAGGTGGGAACGTGCATGCTCGGCCGCCTGGCCGCCCGGATCCACGAGCCAATCGAGCCGGGGCGCACCTACGTCGCGATCGGCTGGCCGATCGACCACGAAGGACGCAAGGTCCACGCCGGCTCGGCGATCTTCTCCTCCGAAGGCGACCTGCTCGCCGACGCCCGCGCCACCTGGATCGAACTCAAGCGCTAGCCAAACAGTGGTTCCTTATTCGCCTATGGGAGGAATAAGGAACCACGCGATGGAGTGACCTTCCCTTCGGGTGGTCACGTCGTCCAGATCGCGTCCGCCATCGTCATTGCCTGAGCGATCTCGGCGACGTCGTGGACACGCAGGACATCAGCGCCCTCGGCGGCGGCGAGCACCGAAGAGGCGACCGTCCCGCCAAGCCTGTCACCCACCGGCGAGCCGTCGACCTTGCCGATGAAGCTCTTGCGCGAGGTCCCAACCACCAGCGGCCGCCCCAGCTCCCGCAGCTCCCCCAACCGCCGCAGCAACTCCAGGTTGTGCTCGAGCGTCTTGCCAAACCCGATCCCAGGATCAAGCCAAATCCGCTCCTCAGCCACCCCAGCGTCCACAGCCACCGCCAACCGCTCGGCGAGAAAGGCCCTGACGTCGTCGACAACGTCCTCATACGTGGGATCAGCCTGCATGGTCCGCGGATCCCCCTGCATGTGCATGAGGATCAGCCCAGCCTCACGCTCCCCGCAAAGCCCCCCAATCTCCGGATCCCGCCGCAGCGCGGTCACGTCATTGACGATCGAAGCCCCAGCATCAAACGCCGCCTCTGCCACCGCAGCCTTGGAAGTGTCGATCGAAACGGTTGCCGTCCCTGCCAGACCCTCGACAACTGGCACCACCCGCGCCATCTCCTCGGCAGCAGAAACCTCCTCCGCCCCAGGCCGAGTCGATTCCCCCCCGACATCCAAGATCTCCGCCCCGTCCCCCACAAGCTCCCGCCCATGAGCGATGGCAGCTTCCGCGTCGAGGAACAGCCCTCCATCCGAAAACGAGTCGGGGGTGACATTGACGACACCCATCAGCTTGTGGTTCATGCCGGAAGTATCACCAGCTTCCACAGGAGGGGACGGGGACTGCCTCGACGGCGCCTCCCACCGGCACCGCGGAGTGATTCTGTCCCGAAGGGACACAAAATTAGTCCGCCGCAGGCGGACTTAGGCGCCCGGCGAGGCAGTCCCCGTCCCCTCCCGAACTAGCCAGCGTCGCCGCCGGCGAACCCCGGCCGCGGACGGGGGTTCGGCCGCGCACCCTCGCGCTGCGCCTTTTCCGGCTCAGCCGCCGGCTCAACCGGCTGCGAAGGCTCCTCGTCGTCGACGAAGACCTCACCCTCCGGCTTGCCGTCGAGCAGCGCCACGAACTGCTCGGCGTCGATCGTCTCGCGATCGAGCAGGATCTTGGAGATCACGTCGAGCTCGTTCCGACGCTCGTTGAGCAGGTCCTTGGCGGTCTGGTGGGCGGCCTCGACGATGCGGCGAATCTCGTCGTCGATCTCGCGGGCGATCTCGTCGGAGTAGTCGGGTTCGGCGCTGAATTCGCGGCCGAGGAAGGGCTGGCCCCGGTCGTGGCCGAAGACGCGCGGGCCAAGCCGCTCCGACATGCCGAAGCGCATCACCATCTGCTTCGCCGTCTCGGTCACCTTTTCGAGGTCGTTGGAGGCACCGGTCGTGATCTCGCCGAAGACGATCTCCTCGGCGGCGCGGCCGCCCAGGGTCATCGCCATCGTGTCGGTCAGCTCGGCGCGGCTGGTCAGGAACTTGTCCTCGGTCGGCAGGCTGATCGTGTAGCCGAGCGCCTGGCCGCGGCTGATGATCGAGATCTTGTGGACCGGGTCGCAGTTGGGCAGCAGGTGGCCGACGATCGCGTGGCCGAGCTCGTGGTAGGCGGTGATCAACCGCTCCTTCTCGCTCATCACCCGGGTCTTCTTCTCCGGGCCGGCGATCACCCGCATGATCCCCTCCTCCAGCTCCTTCATCGAGATCTCGCGGCTGCCGGTGCGGGCGGTCAACAGGGCCGCCTCGTTGATCAGGTTGGCGAGGTCGGCGCCGGTGAAGCCGGGGGTCTGGCCGGCGAGCGCGTCGAGGTCGATCTGCTTGCCGAGCGGCTTGCCGCGGGTGTGGACCTCGAGGATCTTCTTGCGGCCCTTGCGGTCGGGTCGGTCGACGACGACCTGGCGGTCGAAGCGGCCGGGCCGCAGCAGCGCCGGGTCGAGGATGTCGGGTCGGTTGGTGGCGGCGATCAGGATGATGTTGTCTTTCATCTCGAAGCCGTCCATCTCGACCAGCAGCTGGTTCAGCGTCTGCTCGCGCTCGTCGTGGCCGCCGCCCATGCCGGCGCCGCGGTGGCGGCCGACGGCGTCGATCTCGTCCATGAAGATGATGCAGGGCGAGTTCTGTTTGGCCTGCTCGAAGAGGTCGCGGACGCGGCTCGCGCCGACGCCGACGAACATCTCGACGAAGTCCGAGCCGGAGATCGAGAAGAAGGGGACGCCGGCCTCGCCGGCGACGGCGCGGGCGAGCAGCGTCTTGCCGGTGCCGGGCGGCCCGTAGAGCAGGACACCCTTGGGGATGCGCGCGCCGAGCGACTGGAATTTCTTCGGGTTCTCGAGGAATTCCTTGATCTCCTGCAGCTCCTGCACCGCCTCGTCGACCCCGGCGACGTCGCGGAAGGTGATTTTCGGCGCGTCGACCGACATCCGCTTCGCTTTCGATTTGCCGAAGTTCATCACCCGCGAGCCGCCGCCCTGCATCTGGTTCATCAGGAAGATCCAGAAGCCGAAGAAGAGGACGAAGGGCAGGATGTAGGTGAGCAGCGAGAGCAGGCTGGAGCCGCCGGTGCCCTTGACGTCGGTTTCGACGCCGTGGTCTTTGAGCGCGTTGATCAGGCTTTCTTCGCCGTCAGGCGGATAGCCGGTCGAGAAGCTCGTCCCGTCTTCGCCGTTTTGGCCTACCTCGGTGACGTCGACGGTGTTGTCCTTGGTGTTGACCGTGACCTTTTCGATGCGGCCGTTGGCGATCAAGCCACCCTGGGCTTTCGACGCGATCAGCTGGTCATAGGAGGGGGTTTCCGTCTCCGGGCCCTGGGTAATCACCTTCTGGGCGACGAAGGCGAGGATCACCACCAGAAGGATCGGAAACGCCGCGCTTTTGAAAAACCGCCTCACAGGGAAAATTCAGCGTACCAGGGCAGTTTCCGCGCCTGGGCGCGCTGAATGACGGATCCCGAGCATCTACTCGTCCAACGCGGCGACGTGGTCCAGGTTGCGGTAGCGCTGGGCGTGATCGAGGCCGTAGCCGATCGCAAAGCGATTGGCGATGCGGAAGCCGACGTAACGGGGCTCCAGATCGACGCGCAGGCGGTCCGGCTTGGTCAATAGTGCGCAGGCCTCCAGCGAGGCGGGACTGCGGGCGTTGAGGTTGCGCATCAGGTACTGCAGCGTCAGGCCCGAGTCGATGATGTCCTCCACGATCAGCACGTGGCGCCCTTCGATCGGAGCGTCGAGGTCCTTGAGGATGCGCACGACGCCGGAGGAGTCGGTCTGAGAGCCGTAGCTGGAGACGGCCATGAAGTCGATCTCGCAGGCGACGTCGAGGTGGCGCATCAGGTCGGCGAGAAAGATCACCGCCCCCTTCAGCACACCGACCATGAGCAGATCGCGGCCCGCGTAGTCCTCGCTGATCTGCCGCCCCAGCTCGGCGACGCGTCGCCGCAGCTCCTCGCCGGAGACCAGCGTCTCGCCGATCGCCGACTCGCTCATCGATAGCTCACGCGCGCCAGTCTAGGTGAACCTTGGATCGTCTCAGCGCACGGACGACGGCACGAATCCGCCGGATAACGTTCCGAACATGCCCGGTGAGTGGTCCGATCCAGCGCGCGTCGCCGAGTACCTCTCTCGCGAGATACCGCATCGAGGCCTTGCCGAGGAAATGCTGCTCGCCGCGCTTCCCGGGCAAATTGACCGATTCCTGGACCTCGGCACCGGCGATGGTCGGCTGCTGAAGCTGATCCACGGCCAGCATCCGAATGCCGCAGCCGTCGGACTCGACTCATCCGAGCCGATGCTCTCCCGGGCAGGGCAGCAATTCGAAACCCACTCGAATATCGAGCTGCGAATGCACGACCTCCGGCTACCGCTCGGCGAGGTTGGCAAAGTCCAAGCGATCGTCTCCGGTCTGGCGATTCATCACCTGACGGATGAACGCAAGCGAAGTTTGTTCGCGGAAGTCAATGCCCTCCTCGTGCCCGGCGGGGTATTCGCAAACCTTGATCTCGTCGCCGCGCCTTCGCGCCTGCACGAACGTTTCCGTCGGGAGATCGGCAGGGTCGAGGACGATCCAAGCGATCACCTTGCCGAGCTATCCGCCCAGATCGAGTGGCTGCGCGAGGCCGGTTTTGCCGAGGTGGACTGTCATTTCAAGTGGCTCGAGCTGGCCTTGATCGTGGCCGTCAAGGACCGCGCGTCCATCTAGCCGTCTCATCCCGTTCAGCGCTCGGCGCGAAGGATGCCGCGCTCGGCGATCGCGCGGACGCCGCCGCCGAGATCGAGCATCGCGGTGCCGGTGCGGCGCAGGGCGGCGACCTCCTCGGCGTGCCTGGCGGCGCCGGCGACCGGACGCCCGGCGGCGCGGTCGGCGAGCTGCTGAACGACGAGGCGGCGCAGGGCGGGTGGCAGCTCAGCCAAGCGGGCGAGCTCGATCGTGTTGCGGGGCGAGCCGTTCGAGCCGTCGATCTCGGCTGCGACCAGGGCGTCCAAGACCTCCGCCTCGTCGCGCAGCAACTCGGCCGTGCGCAACACGTTCTGCGCGGCGGCGGGATGAACGTCGGCGAGCGCCCGGGCGAGACCGTGACGAACCCGGTTGCGCGCGTAGGCGGGTTCGGCGTTGGTCGGGTCGTCGCGCCAGGCGAGCCCCCGCCCTTCGCAGTAGGCGGTCGTCTGCTCACGGGTGAAGCCGAGCAGCGGCCGCACCAGCTTGCCGTCGCGGTGGCGCATGCCGAGCAGGGCTCGTCGGCTGGGTGAGGAAGCGAGCCGGTAGAGGATCGTCTCGACCTGGTCGTCGGCGGTGTGGCCGGTGGCGATCAGGGTGCCTCCCTCCTCCGCCAGGCGTGCCGCCGCCGCGTAGCGCGTGTCGCGCGCCCATGCCTGGAGGTTGCCGGGGCCCTCGGGGCGGCGTGGCCGCTCGACCTCGAGCCTGACGCCGAGCCGCCCGCACAGCTCCGCGCAGTGGGCCTCGTCCTCGTCAGAGTCGTCCCGCAGGCCGTAGTTGACGTGCAGGGCGGTAACGGCATCCGCGCCGAGCAGCCGCGTCCCAAGGTCGAGCAGGCAAACCGAGTCCCGACCCCCGGACAGCATCGCGACCACGGGCTTCCCAGGAACCAACAGGCCACCCTCTCGCACCGCCTCGATCATGCCTTCACTATCCATCGCTGAGAGACCATTCCGGTAGGGGTGAAGCGTCTTGTACTTTTTCGTCGAGCGCACCCGGGCACCAGCAGCAATTCCGCTTCTTCGAAAAAGTTAAGCGGAACCCCTGCCGGGACGGGCTCTCCCCATCGATGTCAGTCAAGGGCGCGGCGGACTATGTATAGGGGGGTTGCCACGGGGAAGCCCTTCAGGTTCACCTCGCCGATCGCCTCGCAGCTGAGGCCGCGTTCCTCCAGGGAGCCGGTGACCGCGTCGGTGACCAGGACCTCACCGGCGTGGGCGCGCCCTACCACGCGGTGGACGAGGTTGACGTGGGTGCCGAAGTAGTCGCCGTCGCGGTAGACCGCGTTGGCGTAGTGGATCCCCACCCGCGGGCGGGGCCGCTGGGGGAAGCGGTCGAGCAGGCCGACCGCCCACTCGGTCAGCGAAGCGGGGTCGGGCGAGACGACCATCACCTCGTCGCCGATCGTCTTCACCAGCGTCGCCTCCGGCGGCAGCGTCGCCTCCACCGTTTCGACGAAGTTCTCGACCACGTCGAGCGCCTCCAGGTCACCCTCCTCCTCGGTGTAGCGGGTGAAGCCGGTGAGGTCGATGAAGCAGAGCGTGATCGGCACCTGGCCGAGGTCGGGCGCTGCTCCCTCGAGGTCGGTCTCCATGTGCCCGACGACGTCCTGTTCGGTGAAATAGCGCAGGTAGCGGGTGTGGAGGTAGTCGGTCAGCGGCGCCGCCAGGGGGAGGATGTCGGCCGCGAGCTCGCCCATCTCCTCGGCGATCTCCAGCTCGGGCAGCGCGTCGCGGATCATCGGCTCGTGCACGTAGAGGTGGAAGAGGCGGACCTCGGCGTCGGCGATCCGTCGCATCGACTGCACGTAGACGCGGACCAGCTGCAGGAAGGCGACGAGGGGAAAGCCGGCGGCGAGGACCCGGGCGCAGTGACGCAACGCCTTGACGTCTTCGGGGCTGAGCAGGCGCTCGCGTCCCACGGGCGTGCCGAGGATGACGAGGATGCGCTCGATCAACTCCGCCTCGAGTCCGGTCTCCGCGGCCACCTCCTCCACCGTCACCTGCTGCTCCGCGTCAGGCAGGAGGTCCTCCACGAAGCCGAAGGCGAGGCGACCCTCGCGACCCGCTCGCTTCAGCTCCTCCAGCGAGTGACCCCGCTCCCGCATCCGCGCGACCACGCGAGCCTGGGCGGCAGCCGCCGCGGTCCAGCGGCCCCTGCTCACCGGCAGGACCTTTTCTTTGGCCCAGCGTTTCAGCGTGCTGGCGGGCACCCCGGAACGCCGGGATGCCTCGCTCAGTGAGATCCGCTCGTCAGCCATGGGAGCAATCGAGGCTAGTGAGCGGAGCCGACGCGTGGGGTGATCCCGGCAGGGGTGGAACGTCGTGACTTTTCGTTGAGCGCGGTGGGCGTCAGCCGCAAACCGATCCACCGAAAAAGTTAAGTGGAACCCCTGCCGGGATCACCCAGCAGGGGTTCCAGGGTGAACAGGTCCGTGATCAGGCTGGAATCTCGGAATCCTCGTGCGCCTGCAAGACCGGCTCCCCGCCTTCACCGGTGCGGATGCGGATCGCCTCCTCCACCGGCAGGACGAAGATCTTGCCGTCGCCGACCTCGCCCGTGCGGGCGTGTTTGAGGATCGTCTCGACGACGAGCGGCTTGTCTTTGTCCTCGACGACGACCTCGATCTTGATCTTCGGCCGGACGCTGATCGTGAGAGTCGAGCCGCGATACCGCTCGACTATCCCTTTCTGCCGGCCGGAGCCCTTGGCCTCGATGATCGACAGGGACGGGAATCCCTTGTCGAGCAGCTCGGTCCTGATCGGCTCGAATGCCTCGTGGCGGATGAACGCCTCTATCTTTTTCATGCGCTCAGCCCTCCTACGGCTGCGACTCGGTCGCGGTCATCTGGCTGACAGCGGCAGCGGGTGCGGGTGCCCCGGTTGGGGGCGGCGCACCGCCGAGCTGCAGCCCGGTCGAGTACTCCGGTTGCGGGATGAACTGCTCCGGATAGCCGTACATCCCGTGCTCGGAGATGTCCAGCCCAGCGTCCTCCTCCTCGGCGCTGACCCGCAACCCGATCGTCTTCTTGATCAGGAGGAAGATCCCGTAGGAGACGACGAAGACGCAGGCGAAGGCGACCCCGACGCCCAGCGCCTGGGCGCCGAGCTGATGGAAGGAGCCGCTGTACCAGAGGCCCGGATCGCCGACTTCGTTGAATTCGGCCAGGCGCGGCGAGGTGAAGATCCCGCAGGAGAGGGTTCCCCAGATTCCCGCCAGGCCGTGCGCCGAGGTTGCGCCGACCGGGTCGTCGATGATCTTCTCGATCGCCAGCACGCCGTAGACGACGATCACGCCGGCGATCGCGCCGATGATCGGCGCCGCCCAGTACTCGACGTAGCCGGATGGGGCGGTGATCGCGACGAGGCCGGCGATCGCGCCGTTGCCGGCCATGCCGATGTCGATCGTCCTCGTCTTCAGGTACATGATCGCCACCGCGGCGACCACGCCGGCCGCGGCCGCGAGGTTCGTCACCACGACCACTTCGGCGAAGCGGCCGCCGATCGCGCCCAGGGTCGAGCCCGGGTTGAACCCGAACCAACCGAGCCAGAGGATCAGCACGCCGAGGCCGACCAGCGGCATCGAGTGCCCCGGGATCGCCCGCGGTTTGCCGTCCTTCGTGTACTTGCCGATCCGCGGGCCAAGCAGGAGCAGGGCCGCGAACGCGCCGGTTGCGCCGATCAGGTGGACCACCGTCGAGCCGGCGAAGTCCTGCATCCCGACGTTCGCCTGCAGCCAGCCGCCGCCGAAGATCCAGTGGCTGAGCACCGGATAGATGACGGCGCTGAAGATGATCGCGTAGATCACGTAGGCGCCGAACTTGATCCGCTCCAGCGTGGCGCCCCAGACGATCGCCAGCGAGACCGCGCAGAACACGAACTGGAAGAACATGAACGCGGCGGGGCTGATCGAATACGTTTCGACGAACGGGATGCTCTTGCCGGCTTCTTCGATCGAGGAGCCGACGTTTAAGAAGAACCCGTGCGTTCCGGCGATCTCCCCGAGCCCGCCGAAGGCGAGCGCGAAGCCGACCGCCCAGTAACACAGCGAGGCGATCGAGAAGTTGACCAGGACCTTGGCGACGCCGGCCCCGGCGTTCTTCGCACGCGAGAACCCGACCTCCAAGAGCAGGAAGCCGGCCTGCATGAACATGACAAGCACGGCGGCGACGATCACCCACATCGCGTTGATGCTCGCCTCGGGCGTTTCCAGGATCGGCGTTTCTGCGCCGAACGCGACGCCCGGTAGGACGAGCGAGGCGATCGAGGCCGCCAGGCCTCCGATCAAGAGCCTCTTTTTCATTCCGTTCCCTCCTAGCCCACCGGAGCACGCCCCGGCGGTCGCGGTTGAGGAGCCCCCCACGAGGCTCGTTTTGACGATGCAGCCACGGTATGAATGGGGCGCGGCGCTGTGTTTGGACTCCTGGAGGAAATCTCGGCGGCGCATCTCTCACGAGTGGCATGCGGCGGTTGACTAGGGTCGCGGGCGATGCCCAAGCGCCTGCGCCCGAAGACCGAGCTCGCCGAGCGGGCGATCCTGGTCGGCGACCCCGGCCGCTCACTGCTGCTCGCCCAGGAGTTGCTGGTCGAGCCGAAGATGAGCAACCACGCGCGCGGGCTGTGGGGCTACACGGGGCGCACCGCGAACGGTGAGGAGCTGACGATTCAGGCAACGGGCATGGGTGGCCCGAGCGCAGCGCTGGTGCTGGCCGACTTGGCGAAGCTGGGCGTCAAGCGGGTGGTGCGTGTAGGGACCTGCGTTGCAGTCGATGGGCTTGGTGAGCTCCTCCTGCCGACCAAGGCTGTCGCAGCAGGAGGCAGTGCCGCCTCCTTCGGCCTTCAAGCGGGGGCGGCGGTCGAACCCGACACAGAGCTGCTCAGCAGCTTGCGCAAAGAGTCGTTGGGACGGCAGGTCGCCGTTGCGAGCCTGGACACGATGCCCAGCTCGACCACGATCCCCGCAGATGCCGTTGCCGCCGACATGCAAACCGTTGCAGTCTTCTCTTGCGCACGCGACCTGGGAATCGCAGCCGCTGCGATCCTGATCGTCAGCGAAGCGGGCGAGCAAACGATCGATGACAGCGTGCTCGAAGCCGCGGCCAAACGAGCCGGACAGGCTGCGAGGCAGGGTCTATCCCGGTAGGGGTGGAACGTCTTGTACTTTTTCGTTGAGCGCGGTGGGCGTCAGCCGCAAACCGATCCACCGAAAAAGCTAAGTGGAACCCTGCCGGGATAGACCCTCAGTCTAACGCTCAACTTGAGACTTAGAGTCACGCTTATCGGCAGCGAGTTGACGGCGTAGACCGCCGATCTCGCGCCCGACCCGGTCGATTTCGTCCTCGACCTCGTCGAGCCGCTGCGAGAGCGAGCGCAAACGCCGCTCGAGGCGTTCGACGTCCCCCGCCGACGGGAGGTTCAGCGCCGCCATCGCCGCCTGCTGAGCCTCCAGCGCCTTCTCGCGGGCACCGAAGGCCGCGGCGACGGCGTTCTCCAGCACGTTGCTGTCGAGCAGGGCCTGAGCGAGCTCGCCGATTGCCTGCTCGCTGCGTGCCCTGAGGCCGTCCTGGTCGTCTTGCTCGACGCTCATGGGAGACACCTTAGAGATTCTCCGAATCGAGGTTGAAACAGGTTCTTAACGAGCGCATCCGGGTGGGCTGAAATCCTCCCGCCTGATCTTCCATGGGCAGGCCGTTGATTAAGGGCATGTTGGGGGGCGCGACAGCGCGTTGCAGCCCTACCCGCAAGTCAGTAGCTTGGGCGTGCTTCATGCTTGGGGAGAGGGTGGACGCGGGTAGGGATATGCCCGTGCACGCAGGGCAACGAGGCGCCATCGGATGAGACAAAGGCTTGCACTGATCATCGCTCTGGCTGGATTCGCGGTCGTCACCGCGCTCGGTGTCGGCATGGCCGGCGCCGAACCCTCCACCGGTCTCGGCGACGAGCGGGCCGCCAACGGCATCACGACTGCCCCCGCTTTCCCCTCCCCGCCGCCACCCGCATGCGCCAACGAAGCCGACGACGACGGTGATGAACTGGTCGACCTCGACGATCCCGATTGCGAAGCGGCCTCCGACGCGACGGAGGAACCCGAAGCGCCGGCGACGTCCGAACCTGACGAACCCACCCCGGTCGCACCGAAGGCCGGCGGCGTCCAGGCCGGCGGCGATCTCGATGCCTCCGACGCCGCCGACCAACCGGCCGGCGGCGTCCGGCGCAATCAAGGCCTCGGCGGCGGGACGGGCAGCGGAGCGATCAGCGCACCCGCGGCGACGGCCGGCGACCAGCCCCAGGAGAGGGGCCCCGACGGCGGCTCGCAGTTCAGCCAGGGAGGGGCTCCGACGGCGGCCAACCCGAGCACGACGATCGCCCCCTTCGGGCCGGCCCCGATCGGCGTCCCCAACTTCGTCATCGACTCCTTCGAGATCCCGCCCTTCCTGCTGCCGATCTACCAGGCCTGCGGCACCGAGTACGGGATCCCCTGGCAGGTGCTCGCCTCGATCAACAAAATCGAGACCGCCTTCGGCACCAACCTCAATATCTCCAGCGCCGGCGCGATGGGCTGGATGCAGTTCATGCCCTCCTCCTGGGAGATGTACGGGCTCGACGCCAACGGCGACGGCCGCAAGGACCCCTACAACCCGGTCGACGCGATCTGCGCGGCCGCCAGCTATCTGAAGGCGGCGGGAGCCGACGAGAGCCTTTACGACGCGATCTTCGCCTACAACCACGCCGATTGGTACGTGCAGGAGGTGCTCCTCTACGCGCGCGCTTACGGCAAGCTGCCGCCCGACCTGGTCGGCTCGCTGACCGGCCTCACCGAGGGTGCCCACTTCCCGGTCGCCGCCGACGCCCGCTACGCCGACGACATCTCGGCTCGCGCGGCCCTCAGCAAGGCGACCCCGCAGGCCCGCGAGGAGTTCGGCAACGCCGCCGAGGTGATCTCCTCCTCGCCGACCCGCCGCGGGATCAACATCTTCGCCGCCGAAGGGGCGCCGGTCGTCGCCGTCAACGACGGCGTGATCGTCAAGATGGGCAAGGCGGAGGAGCTTGGCCGCTACGTCGTCCTCCGCGACGCCTACGGCAACCGCTACATCTACGCAAAGCTCGGCGAGCTCGTCCGCAACCAGCGCAGGGTGGTGATGCCGACCGGCAGGGAGAAGCGGATCCCGGTCGACAGCCAGGACATCCGCCCGCGGCTGCACGCGCTGCCGGGCCGGGTCGAGTCCGACAAGCCGGCAGGGGCGACGGAGAGCGTCGACAGTGCCGCGGCCACCGGCGCCGACGGAAGCATCAAGGTCGGGTCGAGGGTTATAGCTGGGACCGTGCTGGCCAGGATCGGCACCGGCGAGGCCGGCGTCGACCCGCACATCAACTTCGCCATCCGCCCGGCCGGCAAGGGCGCGCCGCGGATCGACCCGAAGCCGATCCTCGACGGCTGGAAGCTGCTCGAGGCGACGGCGATTTACCGCGCCAAGGGGAGGAACCCGCTCACCGCAAAGCTCAGCGGCGCCGGTGTGCTGCTGCTGCCCGAGACGATGCTGGCCCGCCGTGTGCTCGCCGACAAGCAGATCGAGGTATCCGACTGCGACCGGGCCGAGATCCGCGCCGGTCAGATCGACCGCCGCCTGCTGGCCGCTCTCGCCTACCTCTCCAGCCAGGGCTTCCGCCTGACGATCACCTCGATGCTCTGCGGCCGTCACGGCAGCATCACGACGAGCGGGAACATCTCCAACCACTCTTACGGGGGCGCCGCCGACATCGCTCTGATCGACGGTGTGCCCGTGCTCGGTCATCAGGGTCCCGGGTCGATCACCGAAACCCTGCTGCGGGCGGTGCTGCAGCTGCAGGGAACGATGGTTCCCGACGAGTTGATCTCGCTGCAGGAACTCGGCGGCCCGAGCTTCGCGATGAGCGACCACGCCGACCACGTCCACATCGGCTACAGCCCCGTCAGCGGCGCCGGCGCCGAAGCTCGCTTCGTACAGCTGCTCAAACCCGATCAGTGGCTGCGGCTGACCGACCGCTTGGAGCACATCGACAACCCCGACGTGCCGACCAAGCCGTCGAAGTTCTCCCTGCCGGCCCGGAAGAAGGACAGGGGCAGCTCGGGCGGTACCGGCAGCGGCGACTGAGCCCGGCTCGCGGCTCGGCCCCACGATCGGGGAGAATCGGCTTCTGGAGCAGCACTTCGGATTCGTGCAGTTCGAGTTCCCCGGCACGCTCGCCGTGCCCGATGGCCGCTACCTGGCGCGCGACGGCAGCGGTGGCGAACAAGGGCAGCGCGTGCTCGTTGTCGAAACCGACGGCGCCCCACCACCGCCGCGGCGCCGCAGACGCGTGAAGCAGGCCGAGCCCGGAGAGAAGTCCGCATCTCTGCCGCTGACGAGGGTCACCGCGGTCCGGGCCCAGGAACCTTTCGAGTCCGCCGAGGAAGCCAGCCACTGGCTTGAGCAAACGGTCGCAGCGGACGACTCAACCGAGGCCGCGATCGACGAAGCCATCGCCCTGCTCAACCGCGCTCTGCATGCACAGGCAATCGCCAGCGCAGACCCGTCGGGGGCTGAACTTGGCGCTGGCCGCGCTGCAGTCGTGCGCATCGGCCACGGCAGCGGCAAGGAGGTTGCCAGCGGGCGGTTCACGGAAGCGAAGGCCCTCGATGCACGAACCGCTGGCTCCAGGCGACACCAGCGTGATGATCAGCTTCGCCCCCAGGAGCGCGTGGCCGCGGTTCTCGGCGGCCGTGAGAGCCTTGATGCCTGCGAGAGCCTGATCCTCCGGGCGCGCGCGGACCTCGATGCTGGCCGCCGTCGCGAGGCGGCACTGCAGCTTCGCGTTGGGCTGGAGGCGATGCTTGTCGAGCTCGATGGCGCGCTTGCCGACCCGGGCCACGATGAGGACATGACCGAGCTGGAGGGACGGCGCAGCGAGGCCGGCGCGGCGGCCAACGCGGCGCTACGCGGCGACCTCTCGGTCGAGGAGGAGCACCGAGTGACTGAGCTGGTCGAGCTTTGCGAGCGGGTGTTGCGTCGACGGCGCGTTTTGCGGGGGTGAGGTGGGGATGTCCCCGCCCGGACAAAACGCGGCCCAATAGGCCGCGTTTTTGAGTATCCGCCCGTTCGGGGGCGTCCCCGCATCACCCCAACAGGCGGCGCAGGACGACTTCATCCTGCAGCGACGCGGCGATCTCGTGGGCTTCTTCGAGCACGATGCCCTCCAGTGATGGGATGCCGATCACGGTCAGGCCGGCGGCGCGGGCGGCCGTCACACCCGTGGGCGAGTCCTCCAAGGCGACAACGTCTGGACCGGGCTCGATGCCGAGCCGCTGGCAAGCCTCCAGGTAGGGGTCCGGAGCTGGCTTCGGAGCTGAGACTTCGTGGGCGCTGACGACGACGTCGAAGCGATCGTGGAAGCCGACGATCTGCAGCGAGCGCTCGACGAAGGCGAGTGGCGAGTTGGAGACGAGGCCGATCGGGGTCCCGCGCTCCTTCAACGAGTGGAGCAGTTCGCGGGCGCCGACCATTGCCTCCACCCCATGCTCCAGCTCAGCGACGACAAGCTCGTTCAGCTCCTCGATCAGCGCGGCGGCGCGTCCGGGCTCGCTCAGGCGTTCTTCGAGGATGCCGCCGGCAATCTCAGCCGAGGTGCCGACCAGCTCGCGCTTGTCGGCGGGGGTGAAGTCGAGGCCGCGGCGCTCGAAGAGATCGTGCTCGGCGCGCGTCCAGACCGACTCGGTGTCCAGCAGGAGACCGTCGTTGTCGAAGACGACGGCCGACGGTGCCGACGCCAAGCC